>CAJKKJ010000076.1 GCA_905200435.1 uncultured Bacillota bacterium
TTTTAATTCAATTAGTTCATCAAGTTCATCATTATTAAAAACATAATATGCTGGAATATTTAACTCTTTAGACCTTTCTTTTCTAAATTCTATTAATTTATTTTTTAATTCGTCTACTTTATCAACACTTTTGTTGATAACATCATTATTTAATCCAAATTTATTTTTATAATATTCATAATAATTTTCTTCCTCTTTAGAAGAAATATCAATATATGATTGAGCAGCCTTTTCCATTGCTTTTTGAGAATCAACAACATCATCAGATCTTCTATTTGCAAAATCACTTTCTAATTTTCTCACTAAAGCATCTGCTCTAAGCACTTTCGATTTAATTTCTTTAGGAGCTTTACTTGTATTAAGTATAGTTTCTGGATTAGCTGCAACTACTAATACTTTTTTGTAATAATTAAACCAACTAGAACCAAATAACTTTTTTATAGTTGAAGCATTACTTTCCCATATTTTTCTAAGAACCTCTCTTTGAGCTTCAACTTGTCTTAATGGTGAATACATCCCCTTACGCATTTTTCTACCTTTTATAGTATATTCATTAATAAAATCACCATTTTCATTTACCGTTATATTTCCAATCAAATTTTTACACTCAACAAGATAAACAAAAATAGGCGTGATTATTATATAGTCAATCTGAGCCGTTAAATTTTCATATTTTAATTTAATGTCTCTTAAAACATACATTCCTATATTAGATTTTTCTAATTGATAAGCAATTTCATTTTCACCAGCTAATCCTTTTTTAACAATATACATTTCTGTTTGTAAATCATCATTATTTGGGTGTTCATTATTTAATTTTTTTAAAGCGTCATATTTATCTTGTAAATCACTCGTTTTTTTATAAAATATCGTATCAGTAAATCTTACACCGTTCACCAAAGTATCTAATATTCCCATTCAATCACCTATTCTTACACATTTTTAAATCAAGGTATTACCCTTGATTTTAATGAAAAATACTACTTTCACCTTTATAATCTTTTAAAATAATATTATATTCTTTTTTCGATTCTTCAATACATTTATGATAACTTTTAGATGCTCTTTGATAAGCATAAAAATCATAGTTTCTTCTACTTTTTATATTTATATGGATAATAAAATCATAAACATTTTCATTTAAATCTTGATAAATACAAAGAATTCTATTATGACTTATACCATTTTTATTTAGGTAATTAACAAGAAGCATCTGAATTTGAATAATATCAGAAGATGCAACATCAAGTGTTGTAAATAATTGTTGATTAATATCATGCTCTAATAATTGAGTTCCTTTTATACATTCTCCAGTAAATAAATCATAAAATCTAATATTACTAGCAACACCATAACCAATATTTTCAAGCATTATATTAAACGGAATTTCAATTTCTTCACCAACATCCTGTCTTTTTAATGTAATATAATATTTATATTGATCCAATTTTTTTAATATTTGTAAACTCTTTAAAATTAAATACGGTTTATGTTTTTCTTTATTCTCATTTTTAACTCTACCATGTACTGTATAAATAGCAACAACAACAGTAACAATTAAGGTTAAACTAGAAAAAATTATTGTCAATTTATCCATTATGATCACCAAAATAATGCTTTAAAATATAATCCATTGTTATTTTTATATCAGGAAATACTTTTATTCGTTCCAAATCATTCCTTGAAAACCAGCCAACTTTAACAACATCATTATCAGTATCTGTATGATCAATTTTATTAATTGGAACAGCAGCATATATTATATCAATATGAATTTTCCCCTTTAATGTTCTATTCTTTTGAATACCAAGTGGTCTTATAAAGTCTTGTTCTCTTGGAAAGCGTTCACCAATTAATTTAATTTTAACACCCGTTTCTTCCCAAACCTCTCTTAAAGCAGTTTCTTCTGGAGTCTCATTTTTTTCTATATGGCCACCAGGTTGAACCCATCTATCAAAATCATTATGATAAACTAAAAGAATTTTTTTATTTACAGGATTTATAACAAAAGCAGAAGCGCAAAATTCCTTTTGGACGTAATCTATATATTCATCCATATAATCACCTATTTTTATTATAAAATAAAAAGACTTATAAATCAATAAAGTCCTTTTTTTATTTGTAAAATATTTGACAAGATTACTTATACTTACTCCAATATATTTTTAACATTTTCATTTTCTTTTTGCTTATAAATAGTTAATTTATCATCACTATCCAAAGTACCAAGCAAAACATCCTCTAAACTAACACCTTTAACTTTCAATTCTTTCATTAACCATTTTTCATCTTTCCCCATTTGAGATAAATTATTTTTCATAATTTTTTTATCAATAATAATGTTCGCGACTAACCCATTTTTATTAACCTTAACCTTCATATCATTAGGTGTTAAAGGCAAATATTCTGGTTTTAACAAAATACTTAATTTTCCATTAGCTTCCATAAGAGCATAATTAATTTGATTTAAATCAAATACATCATTATTTCTACATTCCTCTAACAAATCATTAATATCAAATTTAACCCTTTTTAAAGATTCTTTAATAATTTTTCCATTTTGAATAACAACTGTTGGAGCACCCATAAAAAATCTACGTGCTACAATACTTTTCATAGTTAATATAGAAACCAAATAAGCAACAACACCAAATATAAGAACTGCAACAACACCATTAATCCATTCAGCTTCTAAATTAATAGTTACTTCAGCTGCAAAATTACCAATTGATATACCAATGACATAATCAAATAAACTAAGTTGAGAAACTTGTTTCTTACCAAGTAACTTAGTAATTAAAAAAAGTGCGACTAAAGATATAAGAGCTCTATAAGATACTTCTAATATTTCTTTATAATCAAACATATAATCACCTTTATTATTATAAGTAATTTTATATTTTATATACAAAAAAAGTATAGAATTCTATACTTTACAAAAAGTTTCTTCCGTATTAGACATATTATAAATCAAATCATAACTACCATCAGATTTAACATCAATAACTATAATACCTGTCATATCTTTAGAACAATTAGGATTAACAGGATATTTATCAAATACACCTTCACTAATAAAAATACTCATAGGTATTTCTATTCTTTTCTCACCATTAAATAAATCAATCTTAACACTATTACCATTAATTATTAATGTTTTACCTTCATTTTCGGTAATATAAGTTCTAACAGCATTCTTTATAGTTTCTACTTGTTCCTCATATAATTTATTTCTAGCTTTTTTTTGAACATTTGAATAAATAGCTGTTCCAACCATTCCTAAAATACCAAGTATAACAACAATTGCAAGAAGTTCTACTAAAGTAAATCCTTTTTTCATAACTACCTCTCTATTAAATATAAATTATTAAGTAAAACCCCCGTTCCTTCAGCAACACAAGAAAGTGGACTTTCAGCAATTCTAACAGGTACCTTTAGTTCTTTGGCAAGTAAACTATCAAGACCATTAAGTAAAGCTCCACCACCAGTTAAAACAATGCCTTTTTCAATAATATCAGCAGATAACTCTGGTGGTGTTTGTTCAAGAACATTCTTAACAGTTCGAACAATTGAAAACGCACCATCAGATAAAGCATCTTTAATTTCAGATGAAGTAATATGAATAGTATGAGGTAAACCAGTAACTAAATTTCTACCCTTAACATCCATTTTTTCATTAGTTTCATTAAAAACTGTTCCTATTTGCATTTTAATTTCTTCAGCAGTTCTTTCACCAATTAATAATTTATATTTATCTTTTATATATTTTGTGATGTCTTTATCAAAAGTGTTTCCAGCAATTTTAATAGAAGCAGATGATACAATACCACCTAAAGATAATACTGCAATATCAGTTGTTCCACCACCAATATCAACAACCATTGAACCACTAGGAGCCGAAATTTCAAGCCCAGCACCAAGTGCCGCAGCTTTCGGTTCTTCTTCAATATAAACCCTCTTAGCGCCTGTTTTTTCAGCAGCTTCTCTAATAGCATTCTTTTCAACACCTGTTATATTAGTTGGACAACATATAACAATTTTAGGTCTTACAAAAACATTTTTTCCTAAAACCTTTTTTATAAAGTAATCAAGCATTATCTCTGTAGTTTCAAAATCAGCAATAACACCATCTTTTAAAGGTCTAACAGCTTTGACCTTACCTGGCGTTCGTCCAAGCATATCCCTGGCTTCACTTCCAACAGCAAGCAATCTATGATTCTCCTCATCATAAGCAACTACACTAGGCTCATTTAAAACAATCCCTTCACCCTTAACATAAATCAGTACATTTGCCGTTCCTAAATCTATTCCTATATCTTTGCTGAACATATTTCCTCCTATATTATATCATTTTTTTGTCTTTATTTAAATACTTATTTTTAGTTGATTCTCCACCCCTTATATGTCTAATATCAATATGATATTTTAGTATTTGATCAACCTTATCATATAAATCTTTATCAATATATTTTAATCTTTCATGTAAATCCTTATGAACAGTACTCTTTGAAACCCCAAATTTACTAGCAATTTCTCTGACTGTCTTCTCAGTTTCTACCATATATGTTGCTTCTTCTAGTACACGTGTACGAATCTTTAACATAAAAACACCCCTTAATAAAATATATAATTTATAGGGATATTTATACTTATTTATTTAATTCTACAAGTGTTTTTCCGTAATTTTTTTCAGGATCAACATTCTTCCCGTTAACAATTAGTTCAAAGTGCAAATGTTCTCCTAAATTACTAGATAAATTATTTTTTCCGGCTTCGCCAATAACGTCCATTTTATTAACAATATCGCCTTCTTTTACCTTAACATTTTGTAAACTGCCATAAATACTCATAATATTTTCATCATGTTTTATTGTTACGATAGTACCCATGATTTCATCTTCTTCTAATTTTACAACTTCACCTTCATAAATAGCCAAACAATCAAATTTACTTTCACCTTTATAAATTACACCTGTATTTGGCATATATGTGTTTTCATAATAGATAATAGAATTTTCATGATTTTCTTCTTTATAATCATAAAAAGAGCTAACAACCTTTACACTAGCATCATTAAATGGCTTTTCAATACCTTTTGATATATTAATAACTGGATAAACTTCATCAAATATATTCTTAGTAACATATCTAGTACTTATATATTCCTCTGTATTTGTTATAGCTTGATGTGCAAACAAGCCACCAATTAAACCTAAACTACCAATTGCATATAATCCATATATAACCGATTCCTTTAATTTTCTCATTCTTTCACCTCAGTTATATATTGTACATAATTTTAAAATTTATACTTTTTTATTTTCCCACCACTAGAATTCTGTTTTAAAATA
>CAJKKJ010000077.1 GCA_905200435.1 uncultured Bacillota bacterium
TATTAAAATAGGGTGAAATTCGTCTAAGGCGAATTTCCTTTTTTTTAAACTTTTTTGCATCCATTTCCCGAAAAGTCCCATTTTACAAGTATTTCTATATTTGCTATAGTACCTTCCAAGAAAGGAGGAAAAAGCATGATAGAAATAATGTAATATAATTAAATCAAAACAAAAAAATAGAAGGAGGGATGATATGATAATAATTTTTTTGTTTATATTTCTGGTACTACCAGTAAGTGCCAGTGAAGTCGATATTAATTATAAGTGGTATAAGTATAATGATAGTAGTTACATGAGTTTAGATGAAAGTAAAAACATAAGTGGTTATATTGATTATAGCGATTATATAATTGATGAATATTTTGATATTAAAACATATGAAAAAATAGAAGGAAGATTTATTTACATTTATAATAAAACAGGAAAACCAATAAAATCTATTGAAAACATAAATATATACTATAACGGAGATAAGATTGATTACAAAGCCACATGTCAATATGCTGATTTAAAAAGTATGTCTTCAAAAGGATTTATAATGATTGACATGAGAAGCAATAAATATCTAAAAGATATCGAAGTAGAAATGAATTATGATGGTGGTGATGTATTAATAAGTTTTTCAGATACAGGATTTTTATTTGATACAACACTAGCTCAAGAGAAAATAAATCAAAGCGGAAAATATAAATTTAATCATATAAAAAATCATCAGGGAATAAAATATAAAACTTATTACAATAGAATAGATGGTACATATGCAAAAGAAAGTTATGAAGACTATATCTATAAAGATTATGATGATTACAAAGTAAATTATTTCTTTTATCAAAAGAAAATAAATCAAGAAAATATTCAAATAAAAGATATAATAGATACCAATTACACATTCCTTAGATATGAAGGAAATATTGATTTAAATAAAAACGGGAACTATAAATTAAAAATAATATTTGTAGAATGTGAAAAGGATATAGAAGTTATAGTCGATATAAAAAGAGATGAAGAATTAACTAAAAAAATTGAAGAACTAAATAATAGCTTAGAAGAAAAGAATAAAGAATTAGAAAATGTAAAAAACGAAGTAAACAATAAAAATATAAAAGTAGAAGAACTAAATAAAACTATAGAAGAAGATAAACTAAAACTAAAAGAATTAGAAGAACAAAATAAAAAGTTAAAAAAAGAAATAGAAAAACAAAATAAAACAATAATAAAAAATAAAGGAAAAATAGATGAATTAAATAAACAAATAAAAGACCTAAAAAAACAAATAAAAGAAATAAATAACCAAATAAAAAAATACGAAAAAGAAAAAATCAAATCCGAAGAAAAAACGAAACTATTAGAAGATGAAAACAATAACCTAAAAAATGAACTAGAAATCAATAAAAAAATATATGAAAAAAATAAGAACAATCATAAGAAAATAGTAAACATAAAAAATAAATGTTTTAATGAATTAAATGAATATAAAAAAACAATAGATTATTTAGATAGCAAATACAATAACGATAAAGAATACTATGAGCGCTACATAAAAAAATTAAAATATGTTATAGATGAAAAAAATAACGATTATTGGAACATTAAAAAAAGTTCTATTTTTGTCGGATTTATAACAAATCACTAAAATTATGGTAAAGTAAAATAGGTGTTCAAAATGCTTAAGGTAGATACATCATTCAAGAAAGGAATTTTACTAATATCAATAGGAGGTGATTTGGTAAAAGATACAGTTTCTAATTTAGATACCATAATAAAATTAATCAAAAATAATGGTTTTTCTAACGTATTAATAGAAACTAATGTAAAATATGATAAACATGGTTTAAAAAGATTAAAATACCTAGAAAAACAAAAAAATGTAATCATAGTATAGGAGGGGTAAAAAAAGATATAAATGATATAATATATGAATATGGACCATATGTTAATTCACTAGCTAAAAAATTTGGATTCTATAAAAACAAAGATGATTTATATCAAGCAGGCTACATGGGACTAGTAATGGCATATAAAAATTTTGATCCAAAATTCAACGTAAAATTTTCTACTTATGCATATTCATATATATTAGGAGAAATGAAAAAAGTAGTAAACGAAAACAATAGTTTAAAATATAGTAAAGAATTACTTTCATTAAAATACAAAATAGACAAAGTAAGTGTTTTGCTCACACAAAAATTAATGCGAATTCCAACAAAAAAAGAAATAATAGAATTCTTAAACATTACAGAATATGAATACGAAGAAGTAATGCAAATAAATACAACAGTAAGCTTAGATTCAATAGTAGGTGAAGATCTAGCACTATACGAAGTAATAGGCGATAGAGAAATGGATTATTCTTCCTTAATCGCATTAAAAGAAGAATTAAAAAAACTGAACAAAGAAGAAAAAGCATTAATAAACAGTAGATATATGTATGGACTAGCTCAAAGAGAAGTAGCATCAAACCTAAATACAAATCAAGTAGATGTTTCAAGAAGGGAGAAGAAAATACTTCTAAAACTAAAAACAAGTTTAAAATCCTAGAAATAACTAGGATTTTTTGAATGAAAAAAAATAATAATACCATAATACTACTAGGAGGAATTTATGGACACTAAAAAATATCAAGAAATTGTTGATAGACATGAAGTAAAAGAAAACAGATTAAAAAATGGTATTGTAGCATTTATAATAGGTGGTCTAATGGGAATGATAGGAAACCTACTTGTAGATTTTTATTCATACATATTTGATATACCATCTAAAATAGCATCCACATACATGATAATAACATTAATATTTATAGGGTGCTTATTAACATGTTTAGGCATTTTTGATAAAATGGTAGCTTTTGCAAGATGTGGCTTATTAATACCAATAACAGGATTTGCCCATTCTTTGCAAAGTGCTGCATTAGAATATAAAAAAGAAGGACTTGTAACAGGAATAGGAGCGAATATATTTAAATTAGCAGGAACAGTTATATTATTTGGTATTATTTCAGCATATGTATTTGGAATTGTAAGAGCATTAGTATTTGGAGGATAAAATGACACAAAAATATGAAAATGTATATTTATTAGAAACAAGTGTAATAACAGGACCATATGAAAAAAAGGGTCCATTATCAAAATATTTTGATTATAGTTATGATGATTTATATTTCGGTGAAAAAACATGGGAACAAGCAGAAATGTTAATTTTAGAAAAAAGTGTTGATTTAGTATTATCAAAACAAGGAATAAAAAAAGATAAAATAGATCTATTTATTTCAGGAGATTTATTAAATCAATTAATTAGTTCAAATGTTGTTGCATCAAGAATCAAAATACCTTTTTTAGGTATATATAATGCATGCGCATCGGGAATAGAAGGATTAATTATTGGTTCAAACATGATCGAAAGAGGATGTAAAAATATTATTTGTTCTGTTTCATCACACAATAATAGCGCAGAAAAACAATTTAGAAATCCAGTTGAATATGGTGGACCTAAACCCAAATGCTCTACTTTTACGGTAACAGGCGGTGTTAGTGGATTAATTAGTAGAACAAAAAGTAACATTAAGATAGAATCTTCTACTATTGGGACAGTATCAGATATGAATCAAAAAGATGCTTATAATATGGGTGCTGTCATGGCAAGTGCAGCTGGAGATACAATTTATAAACATTTATGTGATACAGGAAGAAATATAAATTATTATGACATGATCTTTACAGGTGATTTAGGTGTTATTGGTAAAAAAATATTAAAGGATTATTTAAAAGAAGCCTATAACATTGATTTAAAAAATTATGACGATACTGCTTGCATGATTTATGATTTAAATAATCAAGATGTTTATTCTGGAGGTAGTGGTCCAGCATGTGTTATGGCAGTTTTATATAGTTATATTGTTAAAAGAATGAAAGAGGGTAAATGGAAAAAAGTATTAATTGTTGGTACTGGTTCTTTACACAATACAACATTAGTTAATCAAAAATTATCAATTCCATCAATCGCTCATGCTATTAGTTTGGAGGTTATTAAATGACTTACTTAAATGCTTTTATTTTTTGTGGAATTGTTTGTTTAATTGGACAAATTATTCTTGATAATACAAGACTTACTCCCGGACATGTTACATCTATTTTTGTATGTATTGGTGCTTTTTTAGATTCTTTTGGTTTATATGATAAATTTATTATATGGGCAGGTGGTGGAGCAAGTGTACCTATAACTAGTTTTGGACATTTACTTATTCATGGTGCTTTAACGGAATTTAATGAAGCAGGTATTATGGGATTATTTATGGGAATGCTTGATTTAGCCCAATCAGGGATTGTTTCTGCAATTATTATTTCCTTTGTATTAGCATTATTTTTTAAGCCTATTGATTAGAAAGTGTAATACTTTCTTTTTTTGCTTGCTTTTAAAAGTAAAATATAGTAAAATTATCATACATACATGTATTACTAAAAAATAAAAAAATAATTTTTTTGTTAATAACTTTATTGGTATAAAAGAATATATAGATACCGGTCCTCTTTATAGGAAAAGTAATATATTAGAAGAGGAGTTAGAGTATGAAATTTAATAAAAAAAATTATAGTTTTATTATTTATAATAGGCATAACAAGTTTATTGATAGGTAGTATTGCTTATTATAGAATAGTAGTTAGTGGAAGTATTGAAGGTAGTACTGGTAATGCAGTATTTGTTTTAAGAGATACTGAAGCAGGGAAATCGTGGAATAATAAAGTAATTAGTTTAGGTCAAATAAATACAGGTGATAGTGGATCGTTTGATGTTGTAATGGATGCAAGTGGAAGTACAGTAGATATGTATGCTACAGTTTTTTAGAAACTACTGGAACACAAAAAGAAGAATTAACTATATACTGATATTGGAATCCTTTTATAAATGATGGAGAGGATAATAAGTATATAAATAGAGAATTTAGTGCCAATATAGAAGTAAGTGCAGTTCAGATAAGTGAATATGCAATGATGAAAAATGGTAATGGTTACAGTGGTACAGAGTTTTGGAATAATACATATAAACCATATATAAGAACAATAACATTTGGAAATGACTTAAGTAATAAACCAGAAAGTTGCACAGGTGATTCTGATTTATGTTGGGATGTATCATATGATGCAAGTCAAAAGGAAAAAGTATATGCCTACCTAGTTGATAGTGGCTTAAAGGATAGTACGGATTCTACTAAAACTCTATATAATCTATATATAGTAAGTGAAGCACCAATTTTTGCACCAACTAGTTGTTTTTCTTTG
>CAJKKJ010000078.1 GCA_905200435.1 uncultured Bacillota bacterium
ATAAATCATCAATTATTTTATTAATATTTCCAAATCCCATACTTCCAAGCATAACTAAAACAGTTCTCTCTTTGTTAATATTTAAATTATATCTTATATCCTTAGCGCTTTCTATAAAATTACTAGAAATAGGAATACCAGTCGTAATTAATTTATTTTCATCAATTCCCTTATCAATAAAATCCTTTTCAATTCCTTTTTGAATAATAAAATAATTTGGTTTAGCTTCTTCCATAAAAGGGCAAGCAGTATAATCAGTTGCAACAAGCAAAAATGGAATTTTTTTAATAGCAGTTAGTGTAAGTGCTGGAAATATATGTGTTGTAATAACTAGATCAAAATTATTTTTAACAATATAATTATATAACTTCTTTTTATGGAATTTATTAACAAAATAAACAGGACTCTTAAGTTTAGTTTTACTATACAATTCTCCAAGTTTATAAACAACTTTAAATATTTTACCATTTCCATTTAGTGTAGATAAATACAAATCTTCAGATAATTTTTTCGCACGTTTATTAACAATATCGTAAAAATCTTTGAATTCACAATCGATTTTATTACTTTTTAATTCATCATGTATATATCTAGCGCATGCATTGTGTCCACCACCAGTAGAACAAGATAATATTAGTACTTTCATTTTTACCTCCAATTTAACTTTTTATAATATTTCCATGATATATTTTTTAAAACCAAATAATTAATCATACTATCAGATATTTTTTTATCTCTATATGCATCTAATATCTCATTATAAGCTTCTTTAAAATCAGTTACAATTAATAAATTATTACCAGCAAGAACAGCTTTTAAATATTTATCTTCAACATCCTTTAGACCATTCATTGATATATCATCAGTTATCATAATATTATTAAAATTAAGATTTTTTAAAATATTATGAACATTAGGTGAAAGAGAAGCAGGATTAATTTTATCAACACAATTCATATAGTTGTGTGAAAAAAGTATGGAATTAACATTTTCCTTTATGCCAGCAATAAATGGTAAAAAATCATTTTGTTCAAAAGAACTATATGTTCGATCATCAATAGCAATTCCCTTATGTGTATCCTTATTATTTCCATATCCAGGGAAATGTTTTAAAGTATAAGAAACCTTATAATCAGTATTAGAAATTACAGTTTCAATATATTTAGCAGTTAAATCACCATTTTTTCCAAAACTTCTTTTAAAAATATAATCATCGTCATTTATAGATACATCAGCAACAGGCGCTAGATTCAAGTTGATTCCAAGTTCATATAAAATTTTACTCTTATTTATTGTATCATCTCTAATTCCATCGAATCCCTTATTTTTATATATTTCTTGTGAAGATAAAAATGGATTAGTGAGAATATTTTTATTGGAACTTAGTCTACTAACAGTGCCACCTTCTTCATCAATTGCAATAAGTAAAGGTATTTTAGAATTATTTTGATAGTTTTTAATTTCATCTATAAGTTCAGATTTTGATTTATTATTAACATCACGACCAAATAATATATATCCACCAATATGATAATTTTTAATTGTATCAATCTTTTCTTTTTCAGGAATTCTAGCAAGTAATAACTGACCAATTTTTTCTTCTATCGTCATATTTTTTAATATTTCTAAAGCTTCATCCTCATAATCTTTAAATAAACTCTTATTTAAAAATTTAAAATTTGAAATTTTATTAATTTTTTTTATATCAATATTTTGAATGTTTGTAAAATTATTTAAATTTTTTTTATATAATATTTCAACATTATCATCTAATTTATATTTAAAATCATAATTTTTATCAAATTTGTAAATAAAACCCTTACTAGTTAGAATAGTAAAGGTATTACTATCTATATTTATAATATTTCCTTCTAATTTATTTTCCTTCATTAAAATAAGCGACAACATACTAATTAATAATAATATTAACTTTTTCATTTATGCCTCCAATATAATTATACTTTATTAATGTTTAATTTGTAAATAATCTAATATAATTTAATATGAATAATGTAAATGAAGAAATTAAAAGATTAAATTTTGAGGATTTTTTACTAGTGCTTTTTATATGCTTAAGTATTCTAAATATAATAGGAGATAGTTATGAGAAGGAGTATTTAAAAACACATAGTATATCTTCTAAGATAAATGCAAATAAAATTTTTGATTTTACTTTAAGTATTACAATTTTGATTTATTTTTATTTTCTTATTAGAAATTATAATTCATATAAAAATATCTCAGAAGATAAAAAAAGTTTATACAGTATAAAACTATTTGGTAGCATTCTAATAGTAGTAGGTGCGATATGTTTATTATATTTTCAAAAAAAGCAAAATACATTTGTAGGAGTACCAGCAATATAAAAGCATGACCTTTTTGTTTTCAAATCAAGCTTTTGTTTGACAATTTACTTTTTTTTTTGTATTATTATTATGGTGATGAAGATGGCAACAAGATATGATGAAAACTCAATCAAAATATTAGAAGGATTAGAGGCAGTAAGAAAAAGACCAGGTATGTATATTGGTTCAACTGATAAAAGAGGCTTACATCATTTAGTATGGGAAATTGTTGATAACTCAGTTGATGAAATTATAAATGGATATGGTAAAAAAGTAAAAATAATTTTATATAAAGATGGTAGTATTAGTGTTGAAGATGAAGGTAGAGGTGTACCAGTAGGTATGCACTCTAGTGGCATGTCAACACCAGAAGTAATTTATACAGTTCTTCATGCAGGTGGTAAATTTGAAGAAGGTGGATATAAAGTATCGGGTGGTTTGCACGGTGTAGGTGCAAGTGTCGTTAATGCTCTTAGCAAATGGATGGAAGTTACTATTAAGAGAGATGGCCATGAATATTTTATTAGATTCAAAGATGGGGGTAAATTAGATTTACCTTTAAAACAAATTGGTAATACTAATAAAACTGGTACAAAGGTTAGATTTATGCCTGATTCAGAAATATTTGAAACAACTCATTTTAGTTATTCAACTATTTGTGAAAGAATGCAAGAATGTGCATTTTTACTTAAAGATATAACTATTGAAATATATAATGAAAATGATGGTAGAAATGATATTTTTCACTATGATAATGGTTTAGAAGCATTTGTTAATTATTTAAATGATGGCAAGACAGCACTTCATAAAACGGCTTTATTTGAAGGTGTTAAAGATAAAATAAAGGTATGTGTTGCATTTCAGTATACTGATACATATGCCGAAAATATAATTTCTTTTGTAAACAATGTTAAAACTAATGATGGTGGATCTCATGAAGTTGGTTTTAAATCTGCTTTAACAAGAGTATTTAATGATTATGCTAGGAATAATAAATATTTAAAAGATAAAGATAAAAATTTAGAGGGTTCTGATACTAGAGAAGGACTAACAGCAATAATTAGTTTGCAAATTCCAGAAGAAGCTCTACAATTTGAGGGTCAAACAAAATCAAAACTTGGAACACCTAGTGCTCGAACTGCTGTTGATAGTATTGTTAGTGAGAAACTTCAATTTTTCTTAGAGGAAAACAAAGCAGTCGCAACTAATATAATGGATAAAATTATAAAATCTAAAGTTGTTCGTGAAGCTGCTAGAAAAGCTCGTGATGAAGCTCGTAATGGTAAAGAAAAAAATAAAAAAGAGGGTGCTTTGAGTGGTAAATTAACGCCAGCTCAATCTAAAAATCCTAAAATAAATGAATTGTTTTTGGTCGAAGGTGATTCAGCAGGTGGTTCTGCTAAACAAGGTAGAAATAGAAAATTCCAAGCTATCTTACCTTTAAGAGGAAAAGTTATTAATACTGAGAAAGCTAAACTTGAAGAAATATTAAAAAATGAAGAAATTAATACTATTATTCATACAGTTGGTGCTGGTGTTGGTAGTGATTTTAATGTAGAAGAATCAAATTATGATAAGGTTATTATTATGACCGATGCTGATGATGATGGTGCTCATATTCAAATTTTATTATTAACTTTCTTTTATAGGTATATGAAACCTTTAGTTGAAACAGGACATGTTTATGTAGCAATGCCACCTTTGTATAAAATAACTTGTGGTAAAGAGCATTATTATGTTTGGACTGATAATGAAAGAAAAGAAGTTATTGAAAAGCATAAAAATCAAAAGACTACAACTCAAAGATATAAAGGATTAGGTGAAATGAATGCTGAACAATTATGGGAAACAACAATGGATCCTGATAATCGTAATTTAATTAGAGTAAGTATTACTGATGCTGCTTTAGCTGAAAAAAGAGTTAGTGTTTTGATGGGAGATAATGTTGATCCAAGAAAAGATTGGATAGAAGAAAATGTTGAATTTTCACTTGAAGATGACTATAAAGTAAACGCATAAGTTTACTTTTTTTTAAAATTAATTGCATTTTACATGTAATTATGATATTATTTTAATGTAATATTAAGGTAGGTAAAATTATGAAAAGGTATGCTGGAGTATTTTTTGTTGTTGGTTTAACATTACTTTTGATTGGAACAGTTACATATTATGCAACTAGAGTTAGTGGTAATGTAACGGGAACAACTCTTCGATTTGAATTTAATATGACGAAGATTATTAATTCAAATGAATCAAATTTTAACGTTGTTGATTTATATGATACAGCTGATGCTCATAATGGTACTTCCGGCATTGTGCCAGGAGATAAAGGACATTTTGTTGTTAAGCTTGATAGTGTTGGTTCAGGTGTTGATATTGAATATACTATTACTTTTAGTAGTTCTGAACTTCCAAGTAATATGAAGTTTTATACTGATTCTAATAAAACATTTGTTGCTGATTTTTTAAATACATATACAATTTCTGGAACATTAAAGAAGAATTCTGATAAATCTTATGTTATTTATTGGGAATGGCCATATGATAGTGGCGATAATAACAAGGATGATATTAATTATGAAGGAAGAGACTTTAGCGTTAATGTTTCTGCTCAAGGTAAACAAGTTGATGGTTAATTTTTAAGGAGTGTTGATAACATGTTTGACCTAATACATACATACATGTATTACTAAAAAATAAAAAAAATAATATTTTTGTTGATAACTTTATAAGGAGCATAGACTATATAGATACTGGTCCTCTTTTTGGCATACACAAAATATTAGAAGGAGGATGTAATATATGAAATTAAATAAAAAAATAATTGTAGTTTTATTATTTATAATAGGCATAGCAGGATTACTAGTTGGTAGTATTGCTTATTATAGAATAGTAGTTAGTGGAAGTATTGAAGGTAGTACTG
>CAJKKJ010000079.1 GCA_905200435.1 uncultured Bacillota bacterium
CAAGTTTGCCTTTTAGATCTAATATGATTTGGCGAGCTACCTTATCACCTATTTTAGGAAATTTTTTTAAATATAATATATTTTCTCTTTCAATAGCATCTACTAAACCATTTACTGTTCCTGTTCCAAGCATTGGTAATGCCATTTTACATCCTAAACCTTTTACATCTATTAGTTTTAAAAACATTTCTTTTTCTTCATTGTTTTTAAACCCATATAGACTTATTTCCTCTTCTCTTACATACTGATAAATGTAAACTTTCGTTTCTTCTTTTTCTTTAAATATATATGGATTTGGAGTAAATATTTTATACCCTATTCCATTGTTTTCGAGAACAATATAGGTTGGTTCTATTTTATCTATTTGTCCTTTTATATAGTCATACATATGTCACCTTTTATTTTTTAGCATGTATGTTAATATGTAGTATTCAAAGATTGCAAATATTACTATATATATACCTATTAGAACTAATTGTAGTGTTCCGTTTGTAAATTCTCTTATTATACTTGGTAATGATGCTGGTATATATTTGTTTACAAAACTTGCAAAATCTCCTAAGTATTTTCCATAGAAACCTGCTATTGCATTTAATACTCTTAATAATATATCAAATGCACATATAAAATATATACTTCTTTTAAATCCTTTCAAAAAACAACATGCTACTACTATAATTAGTAGTACAATTACTATTTTTAACATTGTTACCCTCCATATTCCATTATTATTTGATTAATTGTTACTTTTTGTATTTTGTCATTTTCAATTTCTAATTTAATTGTATAGTTATCTATATTGTATTCATAGTTATTTTGATAGTTTTTATCTTTTAGAATATTATATAGATTATTTGGTCTAATTAATTCTTCAAATGTTTTTATTTCTTCTGATTCGGAATCATCCATAAATATACCGTTTTCATAAATACCATTTATTATGTATTCTTTATAGTAAATTTTATAACTGAACATTTCTATTTTTTTATAATCTTCTAATATTTCATTCAATGTCTTTGACTTTTTTTCTATTTCCTTTTGTGGAACTTTTACTTCATCTTCTGGAACTATTTCCAAATTTTTTTTATATGGTTTGTATGTTGCAATTATTATTATTGAAAATATGAGTCCTAAAAATAAATAGATTATGTTGCGCATTTGAACATTTTCAAATATTATTTTTATTTTTTCTTTCATTTTAGTATACTTCCGATTAATTCATTTTTATGTCCGTTTATAAATTCTTTTGCTGTTTGTCTTTTTTTACCTTCTAGTTGTACTTCTGTTAGAATTATTTCACCATCAGCACATTTTACACCAATTCCATCTTCGTATAGGTTTATGATTTTACCATTTTGACCTTCTGTTTGGTTTAAACCTATTTTACTTTTCCACACCTTTAAAATTTTATTGTTATAGGTTGTGTAAGCTCCTGGATATGAATTTAATCCTCTTATTTGATTAAATATTTGTCTTTTTGTTTTTTCAAAATTTATTTTTTCATCTTCACGGCTTATATTATATCCATATGTTGCTTCTTCTTCATTTTGTTTTATTCTTTTTACGCCTTTTACTATTTTTGGTATTGCTTCTAATATTAAATCACGGCCTATTAGTGATAATCTATCATGTAATGTTTCTGTTGTATCTTCATCTGTTATTTGCGTTTCTTTTTGCAAAATAATATCTCCTTCATCCATTTTATCATTCATATACATGATTGTTATACCCGTTTTATCATATCCATCTATTATAGCGTGATGAATAGGCGCTCCTCCTCTTAATTTTGGTAAAAGAGAAGCATGAATATTTATCGCGCCATACTTTGGTGATTCTAATAATTCTTTGGGAATTATTTGACCATAAGCACATGTAATTATCATATCTGGATTTAGTTTTGTTATTTCTTCATATTCTTTTCTTATTTTTTGTGGCTGAAATACTTTTATGTTATGTTCTATTCCAACTTTTTTTATGACTGGTTCTATAACTTTATTTCCTAAATATCTATCTGGCTGAGTTACAATTAACTCAACATCATAATTTTCTATTAATGCTTCTAGTATTGGTTTACTGAATTCTGGTGTACCCATAAATACTATTTTCATGTATCATACCTCCAGTAAATATTTTATCATATATTTTATTTTTTTTATACATTTTTTTATTTTTATTTTATGTATTTTATCATCTCAACAAAAGCTTGCTTTATTTTAATACTAACCTCCATATATACTATTTTCAAAAAAATCCTTTAAAAAAGGTAATACTTTATAACCTTATGGGGTTAAAGTCAAGTATTACCTTTATTTTACTTTCTTTATATTTATCATTTATAAATTTAATTTTTTCATATATACTTTTATATTCTTTATACTTAATTATTATTTGCACACAATAAACATTATTAATTTTAGGAATCAAAGCTGCTGATGGGCCAAGAACTGTTATATCACTTTGTTTTAAGTAATTAGCGATTTTTTCTCCTTCTCTAAAACAATTATCAATATTTTTATCCATTATTTTAATTAACAGAATATCACAATAAGGGGGATAATTAAGTTTTTTTCTCATTTTCATTTCTATATCATAAAAACTCTTATAATCATTAGAAGCTGCTAAGCGAATACTATAATGGTCAATATTAAATCCTTGTATGATAACTTCGCCTTTTTTAGAGCTTCTACCAGATCTACCAGAAACTTGATTCAAAAGTTCAAATGTTCTCTCACCACTACGGAAATCCGGAATATTCAAAGATGCATCTCCATTTATAACTCCAACTAGAGTTACATTATTAAAATCTAGTCCTTTTGCTATCATCTGTGTCCCAATTAAAATATCATACTCATGATTTTCAAACGATTCAATTATCTTTTCGTGTGCACCCTTTCGACTAGTAGTATCAACATCCATTCTAATTACTCTAGCATCAAACATATTCTTTATGGTTTCCTCTAATTTTTCTGTCCCAAATCCAAAAGATTTTAAGTTTTTAGATTTACATTTAGGACATATAGTAACTATATTCTCTTCATGATTACAATAGTGACACTGTAACTTATTATTTGTTTTATGTAAAACAAGAGGAATATCACAGTTAGGACACTTAATAGTTTCGGCACAGTCAGAACAAACTAAACTAGTAGTATATCCCCTTCTATTAAGCAAAATAATTATTTGTTCATTATTTTTTAATCTTTCATTTATTTTATCCTTTAAAACACTAGATATAATACGATTACCTTTTTTAAATTCTTTACACATGTCAACAAGTTCAACAATTGGCATTTGCTTATTAACTCTATTTTTAAGTTCTATTAATTCATAAATATTTAATTTGGCCCTTGTATAACTTTCAATAGATGGTGTTGCACTTCCTAATACAACCTTTGCATTATGAGTTTTTCCTCTTTTTAAAGCAATATCAATTGCATTATATGTTGGCATATTTTCTTGATGATAAGAACTAGAATGCTCCTCATCAACAACAATTAAGCCAATATTAGTAAGAGGTGCGAATATTGCACTTCTGGCACCAACAACAATACTAACACTCTTATTTCTTATCTTGCGCCACTCATCATATTTTTCACCATCAGAAAGTCTACTATGTAAAATTGCAACATTACCTTTAAATCTTGATTTAAATATACTTGTTAATTGTGGTGTCAAACTTATTTCCGGAACAAGTACTATTACTTCCTTTTTCTCTTTTAATACTTCATCTATTATGTGCATGTATACTTCTGTTTTACCAGATCCTGTTACACCATGTAAAAGGTATGGTTTAAACCCCTTACTATTTGTTATTATATCAACTGCCTTTTGTTGTTCTTCATTTAATATAACTTTCGGATATTCTTTTATTTTACCATCCTTTAATCTATTTACTTCTTCTTGGGTTTCTTTTAAAATGCCTGATTTTATTAAATCTTTTGTTATGTATGTTGAAATATTATTTAAATCTCTTTTCAAAACTTTTCCGTTTTTTTTAACTAAATCATATATTTCTTTTCGTTTTCCATCTAAATTAATATCCTTATCAATTGCTATATATGTTTCATATTTTATATTAACTTTTGATCCGTTTTTGGCTTTTAATGCTTTAGGTAGCATTGTTTGATAGCTACTTGATAATGTACAAAGCGTCTTTTTACAAATGTATTTTCCTAATTCTAACATTTCCTCATTTAGAACTGGTTCATCATCTATTAGTGAATTTATTTTTTTTATATCATAGTCTGGTTTATTATCATTTATTTCAACAACAAACCCTTCTAAGTTCATTCTGCCAAATGGTACCAAAACTCTTTCACCTATTTTAACATTTAAGTTACTAGGAATTTTATATGTAAATACTTTATCTATATTTTTGTTTATAAGTTCTACTACTACTCCAGCATACATAAAAATTCCTCCTTTAATGTAATTAAATTATACACTTTATAAAGAATTAAAACAAGAAAAAAAGTACATTTCTATACTTTCTGTTTTCCCTTTTTATCATCTTTCTCTGCATATTTTTTTATTTCAAGTGCTACCATTTGAACACTATAATCAGTATTTATAAAATTGTTTATCTTTTCATCTGTTAATTCAGGATTAATTCTTTTAATTATTTTTTTAATTTCTTCTTTTTGAGTTTCGTTCTTTAAATCTTTTGTTATTTTTCTTAATAGAATTGTGTATCCATAATCTTTATATATTTTAGTTAAAGAGTTAAAGTATGAGATTTTATTTTCTTTCGGTTTATCCTGTATATCTTCAAAGCCTTTTACTAGATTTGCAACCAAATAGACAAATCTTCCATTTTTTAAACTTTCATTTATTTCACTGGCATTCATTTGTGGATATGAAATTTCAATTATTTTTCTTATTAAATCTTTATTTTTTGATGAACTCTCCATAATTGCCTTAATTAATGCATAATATCCATTAGTAGCATATATATTTTTTAAAGCATCAAAATATAAATTTTCTTTTTGCATTTTTTCTTCTTTTTCTTGTGATATATTATCTGCATAAATTGAGTTTACAAATTTTTTTATGCCTTCATCTATTGTACAAAAAACGCCTATTTTTGATTCCATTATTTTTAAAACGTCCATATAACTTAAATTATCCTCTAATTCTTGTCTTATGTTACGATTTGGTAAATTTCCTCTAGTAAATCCAGCTGAATCATGTTCTCTAATATATTTATTTAGTG
>CAJKKJ010000080.1 GCA_905200435.1 uncultured Bacillota bacterium
GTAATTATTCATTAATTTATACAATTCTCGATACGTAACATTTTTCTTAGTAGCTAATTCATAAAATGCCGTTTTATTCATTGAATCAGGTTTATTAGCAAATTCACATAATTTTTCTATAACAACATTTTCCAGCATATTATATCTTTTTTACAAAAACATGTATATCAGACTTTGTTCCGTCCAGGTTTGTACACCCAGACTTTTTAATACCGATATATTGACTCCCATTATTGATTATTGCTTTACAGCTTTTATCATTACCAACCTTAGCTGTTGAAAGCATTGTACTATAGCCTATTTTTTTCATGTACTTTATTACTAAATTTACACATTCGCCAGCTATTGATTTTCCCCAATATTTTTTAGACAAACAAACACCCAACTCAAATTCTCCAATTTCATCATTACTATTTACAACGCCTATCGTGCCAATTAAAATATTATTTTCCCTGTTTACAATACCCCATTGATAAAAATTCAAAGATTTATAATTTAATACCCAATTTTCTAATACACTTTTTGTTACTTCAATAGATTTATGAGTATCCCATGTTAAATACTTAGTCACCTCATCATCAGATGCCCAATTAACATACATACTTTCAGCATCATCAATTGTTAGTCTTCGAAGTATCACTCTCTCTGACTCCAAATTAATTGTACCTTCATGTCTAATTTTAACCATTATATTTCTCCTTTTATATTTAAATAGAATAATACCCCTTTTTTAGTACTTTCTTATCACTTACCATTAATTGGCCATTTGAAATTACATCGTTAATATTGTATTCACTATCTAATAAAATCAGATCAGCATCATTGCCTTCAGATAAGTAACCCTTATTATGTAAATTTAATGCATTCGCAGGATTAATTGTTAATATTTTAATAGCATCATTTAATGAGTAATTACATTTTTTCACCAGGTATAGCACCGTTTCATGCAATACCGACATACTAGAAGCTTTAATGTCAACGCACTTATTATCTTTCCATACAGGACACGAACCATTTGCATCGCTTGACAATGTCACTTGGTTATATAATCCAGCATCTTTAATTTTGTTAATATAATAACTAACCTTTTCATAGTCTTCACTAGCTGTTATATCAACATATGCATTTTTTTTTGCCAAAGAAAATGCTTGAATAAATACATTTTCATTGTTTGTAATATGTGTTGGTCTTATTATCGAGGCTGGTATATTTGTCTCATTTAAAATTTCTAATATAACATTTAAATTTCCCTTTCCCCAACCACAATGTATATTACAACCTCCACCTTTACCACTTGCAAGCATAGCAACTCTTAATTCAGATATTGCTTTTATTAAATCTTCTTTTGATGGATTATAACACCTATTATCCGATATAGCACATTTTAAACCAATTATTTCATTAATAAAATATATATCATCTTGAATTCTACCCGTCAATGTTGGTGAAGGAAACTCATATGCACCTGTCAAACAATAACATGATAAACCATCGTTATTCAAAGCCTTAGTTTTTGCCACAAGATTAGACATTTTTTTTGAAATAGAATCAGTTCCTAGAACACCAACTAAAGTAGTAACACCATTTAAAACTATATTCTGAAGTTTTATTTCAGGAATTCTCGATGAATATCCCATTTCACCACCACCACCAATAATATGAACATGATTATCAATATATGATGAAATTGCGAATTTACCTTTCCCATCTATTACATAAATATCTTCGAAAATATTTTTTACATCATCAAGTTTTATTTTTCCAATTTTAACAACTTTATTATTTATTATTAATATATCTTTCACTTCATTATTAATATTACAATTTTTTATTATTGTCATAAACACCACATTTCCTAACTATGGAAGTATATTCTTACCATTAAATCGCAAACAAAGTTGCATGTTTCTAATATCATTACATTTAAGAAGCCACATAAAGAATCTTTCTGTTCCCATACCAAAACCACTTGTATTTAAAGGTTTCTGTTTTTTCATATTTATATACCATTCATATTCTTTATGATCAACCATGTGTAAATCTAATGAATTAAGTAACTCTTTTTCCGTTATATGTCTTTCTCCACATCCAACAGTTTCTCCAATTCCCATCATAAGATCAGCATTTTTTGTCGTCCCTTCAATACTTCTATCATATCTTTGATAAAAAGGTACTGCTAGAACGTCATAATTTGTAACCCACACAATACCATCATGAAGTCTCATTATTTCTTTTTCTCCATTTTTTGTAATATTTCTCCATCCATCATTATGTTTAATATATTTTTCAATATTATCAGAATGAATTTTTAATAATTCTTTTTCTGCCTCATCAAATGTTACTCGTGGGAAATTGCCTTTATATTCTGCTACATTTTCTATATGTGATATATCCCCGATAATTTTTTTAATTTCCTTACCAAGTTTTATTATCGTTTGTCTTGAAAGATATTTAATATATTTTTCAATTAGATTTATTACATCATTTAAATCACCAATAATTTCCGCTTCACTATGATAAAATTGACATAAGTGTCTCTCATCAGCTTTTTCACCTCTAAACGAAGGCATAACATAATAAACACCTTTATTTGTCATACGACAGCCATATTCTAATAAGAATTGCATTGAATCAGCTAAATATGTGTCTATTCCTTCTAAATTAACCTTTACCGGTAAAGAATCACTTCCTCTTCCCATCGGACTTGAAATTGAGCCAGTAGTAATAGGTAAATGCATCGTCGTCATTCCCTGCTTTTCATAAAATTTCATTGTTTCAACAGATAATAAGTTTTCTAGTTTTATCAACAATTTATACCACTCACTATCCATTGCTCTAAGATAATGTGTTTTTGGATCTCTCCACGTATTTGGAATATAGTTTTCTTTCATTTTACCTCCTTAAAAACCATTTGTCTTGTTACAATTCCACAAAAAAATCGGCGCAAAAAAATTCAATTTTTTTTACCGCCGATTTATGTAATCGTTTTTCAGACAAAAATAGTGTATGTAATGTTTGACAAACATATTTTATAACATATAATTTCAAAAAAACATACTTTTTATTTGTCATTCAAATCACACAACTTTCCATCAATATTAATCATAATTTTATCATTATTATTTTTTTTGTCAATAGTTTTTGAAAATTTTTTAAATTACTTTGATTATTCTATGATAATGTCTTAAGTATTAGTATTTGATTATGTCTCAAATATAATGTATTATATGTCACTTGAGGTGATAAAATGAAAAAACTCGTATTAAGAATGAATAAATATTTCTTTATAAGATGATTTGACATTTTTGTATCACTATAAACATATATAAAATCATTCTATACATAATTTTTAATAGCTTAACAATTAAACGTACTTACAGAATTTTATCAATTTAATTATTACTCAAATTTTCAACATAATCTAGAGCATCTAATACCATTTTCTTTTTTTCCGGAAATGTATCAATATTATTATTCAAAATTTCTGCTCTTGTAAACCATTTATAATTTAATAATTCATTATTATTTATTTTTATATCATACGGATTTTTAACTAGTGCGACATAAAAAAGATCAATATGTATATGCTCATTTTTAACAATATTTCTTTGCAGAGTAAAAGGTCTTATAAAGTCATCTTCTCGAGGATACCTCTCTCCCAACAATTGTATATCTAAATTTGTTTCTTCTTTTACTTCTCTAAGAACAGCAGTTTCTGGATCTTCATTTTCCTCAATATGTTCACCAACAAAAAGCCACTTATTTAACTTTTTATGATGTACAAAAAGAACGGTTTTGTTATTACCATTTACAATACAAGCACTAGAACAAAAATGCATTATCATAATTATTTTTTCTCCTGTATAAAATTAAAATAATACACTTCAAGTGCAAACTTTACTTCATCTGTAATATTAGAATTATTACGTACTTCATCTATAGATAACCATTTATATACATCATGTTCTGTAAGTTTGATATCATCAGTTGAATCAACTACTATAGCAAAGTTATATTGCCTTGCTTTTTTCCCACTTCCAGAAATATAATCAAAACTATTTATATATGATACTACTTCTTTTACATTTAAATTTGCTTCTTCTTTTACTTCTCAAATTAAAGCTTCATATAAGGTTTCACCATCTTCAACATTTCCGCTAGGAAGTTCATCAATACCACCCATGAAATCATCTTTTTTTCTACTCATTATTAAAAATTTATTATCACAATTTAATAAAATCGCACCTACAACATTTTTAATAACTCCTTCTTCTTTTCCTTTTTTTATCAGTAGTTCATAAAATTCCATATTATTCTCCCATAACAAATTTTTAACATTTCAAGCTATTTTATTTTTTATAAAAATAATTTACAATTTCATATCCCATTAAGCCAGTATGATTATCATTTTTTACTATCATCATATTTACCCATCATATTATAAAATGCATAACCATTTACATATATTTGTATATCCATCCAAACCAATTATAGCATATTTTCTATATTCTTTAATATAACAATTAAAAAAATAGATCAAATATTTCTATTTGACTTATTTTATATTGGCAATCAAAGTAAAAAATTCATACATCTTATTTGCTTTATCATCCCAAACCTTTAATTCTTTCTCTAGTTTATTCTTAACATTAACATTCAAAGCTTTCTCATTATAAAGTTCATAATACAAATATTCTAACTGTTCCTTAGAACTATTTTTAATCTTAGTCTTTAAATACTCCGTTTTCTTAATCTCATCTTTAGTTTTAAGCTCTAAACTATTCTTTTTACCTTCCTTTTCATAATCCATAACATAATAAGGTATAATATCCTCATTTTCAATAGTATCAAGCTCTTCAGAAATCAACATCTTAGAATATCTATTAGTTTTACCCTTACTATCTAATTTTAAAGCAAGTACCTTATCACCATTACAAATAACAAATGCATACTCAATAGGTTTAGTCATCCTATTCAAGTATATTTCTGTTTTATTCTTAATCTTACTCAAAAAATCCTGTTTAAATCTCAAATTATAATTAATAGCATCCTCCATAACATCTTCTTCAACCTTAAAAAGAGGAATCTTTTTTATATGATAAATATTATCATTTAAATTCCATTCATAATGATCAAAAATCATACTATCAAAATTTAAAAGAACATCGTATATATAATTCATTTGGCCTCCTATTATCTATATTTT
>CAJKKJ010000081.1 GCA_905200435.1 uncultured Bacillota bacterium
ATGAAGAATTAGTTGTAAATAATGGTAATACATATATTCAAATTTATCCAAAAGGAAATAATTTTTCAATAAAATAAAGGACTCAACAGTCCTTTTAATTATATAATACTTTTTCTTTGTATTTTCTTTTTGGTTTCTTTTCTTTAACTGGTGCTTTCCACTGATTTTTTAAGACGTCTAATTCATTTTGAATAGCAAACTTATCAGAATTGTTACCTTTTTTATTAAATATTGAAACTATCGTCATAAAAATAATTTTTAAGTCAAGTAGAAACTTATATTGTCAACATATTCTACATCCAAATCTATTTTTTCAATTATTGATATTGCGTTTCTTCCACTTGCTTGCGCTAATCCAGTTATTCCTGGTAATACATCTAATCTTCGCATCTGCTCAGTTGTAAAGTATTTTGCATAAATATATGACCAATTTTTGTAATACAATCATTTTTTTAAATTATGAACATCATTATTTATTTTCATACTTCTAAACTTATACATCATGAAATCTTTATTTTTTCCAGATCTTAATTGTTTAAAAAATACTGGTCCACCATCTTCTAATTTTATCAATAAACTTATTATTAAGAATAAAGGTATTAATAAAATTATTAAAATCAAACTAAATACTACATCTAAAACTCGTTTTACAAAATTCTTATACATATACATCACTTATAAGGTATAACATAATATTTAGTTTTCTTCAATATTTTTTTTATTTTTTCGAAATAAAATTGCTGTAAAAAGTTTTTTTCTTCAATAATTGTTCTCTATTTCCCTCTTCAATAACTGTATGTTCATCGATAACAACTATATGATCAGATATTTCATCAATATTTTGTTCTCTATCAATTACAATAATTGTATGACTCTTTTTTAATTCTAATAATATATTTTTTATTGTTTCTATATCTTTTTTATCAATCATTGATAAACTTTCATCAAATATCATTATTTTAGAATCTTTGATTATTACTCTAGCAATTGCTAGTAAATAAAATACGCTTCTTTTTATATTTGAATTTATATTAGTGTTATAGCCGTCTTTTAAACTCATTATATAATTATGAATATTTAATAATTTGCACACCTTTACGGCATAATCAAAATCATCGTTTACAAGTAATAAATTATTTTTTATTGAATCATCAAAAAATGTTGGGCTTTTACTTACACATGCTATTAAATTGTAATAATTATTACTTTTTATATCAAAAATATTTTTTTCACCTATACATATTGTTCCTTTATGTGGTCTATTCATTTTTAAAAGTAAATCAACTATACCAGACTTTCCAGAGCCACTTGGTCCGGTTATAATATTTATACTATTATTATATAGTGTAAAACTAGTATTTTTTAATGTTGGATTATCTCTATAACCATATAAAATATTTTTAAAAACAATATTCCCATCTACTTTTATATCATCATCAAATAGTTTTTCTTTGCTTGCATTTTCTAGAATTTTAGCAAATCTATTGAATGATACTTTTAATGATTTTTTACTGATTAAAATATTTGAAACGATTGTATAATTATCAACTATTTTTTGATAGTAATTATAAATTATTAGTAATGCCCCTACTTCCATATTACCATTTCTAATTAAATAAACACCATATATCATCAATAATAATCGTACTACTTCAACCATAATAATAGATATAAATTTAACACCTGTACTTTGAATATTGAACTTAGCATTTGCATCTAGATAAGCATTTCTTTTTTTATTTGTAGTTGTTGCAATTTTATTATATATATTGAAAGATTTTATATCTCTTATATTTTTATATATTTCATGATTTGAAGCTGTTTTGTAATCTAAAGTATCTTTCCTTATCTTATTTAATCTTTCTGTTTCTTTTGACCCATAAATCATGTATCCTAATGATATAATTGATACAATTAAAGTTATAATGAATATAATTGGATTAATTGTATAGAAATAAAAGTATATTACTAAAAATTCGATTATTCTTATTATTCTCATTGGAAAATTTGCATAATAACTTGCTATTACATCAATATCGCTATTTAGTAAATTATTATATTCACCTAATGAAAATCTAGATAAACTAAATAATGAATTTTTATAAAAATTATCTGTGTAAGAATTTTCATATAAATTATAAAGTTTATTATAAAGTTTATAGAATGTTACTTGATATAATTGTTCTAATCCATAATATACAACCGTTATTATTAAAGAAAGGATTATTAATTTTATTGCTTTATCATATAACCCTTCATATATGTTATCAAGAGCATAGCTCCATATTACGGGAATTATTAAAACAGCACCTCTTAATAATATTGAATTAATTGTATTAATTATAAACTCTTTTTTTGAATTTTTAAGGACTCTATCATTTTCAGCTTTCATATCTTTCACCATTTTTATTATAAACGATTTTCCTTTTTTTAACAATATGATTTTGCATTTTTTAGAAAATGTGCTACAATATTTTACGAGGGATGTGATGTTATGTTTAAACCTGTTAAAATTTTAGATGAAAAGGATAAACATTTGAGAATTGTTTCGAAAGATGTTACCTTTCCTATTAGTATAGAAGAAAAAAAACTTGTTGATAATATTATTAAACATTTAACATATAGCCAAATTGAAAAATATTCTGAAAAGTATAAATTAAGGCCTGGTATGGGATTAGCATTTCCACAGGTTGGTATAAATAAAAGAATTATTGTTATTGTCAATGAATATGAAGATGGTAAGTTTGAAAATTATGTAGTTGTAAATCCTGTTATTGTTAGTAATTCAAGTGAGATGATAGCTGCAGAAGCTGGTGAAGGATGCTTAAGTGTTAATCGTGAAGTTGAAGGCCATGTATTAAGATATGCTAGGGTTACTGTTGAAGGATATGATTTAGATGGTAATAAACTTAAGATTAGAGCTAGAGAAGATTTATCTATTGCTTTTCAACATGAAATAGATCATTTAAATGGCATTTTGTTTTTTGATAGAATTGACAAAAATAAAAAGTTTTATTCCGAAAAAGAAGTACGCTTAATATAGTTGTGCTTTTTTTAATTTTATTATATAATTATTTTGGTGATAATATGAAATATGTACTTAATAGAATATTTAATATGAGCTTTAAAAATATGTTTAAACAAATTAATGTAGTTCATGAAAGATCAAATAAAAATAGAATTCTAATCTTTTTTGATATGATTATATGTGGCTTTAAATATGAAGCTGGCTATATGGATTATATGTTATTTGAAATGTACAATTTAAATTCAAAACAAAGAAAAACTATAATGACTAGGGGCAAAAATAATAAATTAATAAAAAAATATAACGATTTTAAATATAAAGATTATTTCTTAATGAAAGACAAATTTGATAATAAATTTAAAAAATATTTGAAAAGAGATTTTTTAGTAATTAACGAAAATAATGAAAATGATTTTAATTTGTTTATAAAAAAACATCCTATATTTTTTGGCAAACCATTAGATGGTCAATGTGGTAAAAGAATTGAAAAAATAAACGCAAATGAATATAAGGGTAATCTATTTAAGCATTTACTTGATAATAAATTGTATTTAATTGAAGAACCAATAATTCAAAATGAAGAAGTTAATAAATTGCATCCATGTAGTATTAATACTATTAGAATGGTAACTATTTATAACAAAGAAAAAAAAGAAGGCAAAGTTGCTGCCTGCTATTTTAGAATTGGAAATGGAAAATGTGTAGATAATTTTAATAGTGGTGGTATGGTTGTTCCAGTTGATAGAAAAACGGGTACTATTCTCTACCCTGCTCAAGATAAAGCTGGTAATTTGTACTATAATCATCCTTTAACTAACACACCAATTGTTGGCTACAAAATTCCTTTGTTTAAAGAAGCAATTAAATTAGCTGAGGAACTATCTTCTGTTATTCCTGAAATGGGTGTTGTTGGATGGGACATTGCTATTACACCAAATGAACCTGTTGTTGTTGAAGGAAATGAATTTCCTGGACATGATATTTATCAATTACCACCTCATAGAACTAATGGCATTGGAGTTTTGCCTGATTTTGAAAAAATATTAGGTCATAAATTATAATTTAACACTCTATTTGAGTGTTTTTTAGTCAGAAAAAAACAAGTATTTACTTGTTATTATCTAATAAACCTAATAAGTTAATTTTAAATATATCTTTATCAGAATGTTCTTTACTAACCATTACACCTTTATATGTAATTAATTCTGATTGATGCCCTTCTGATAATATATCTTCTGGTACCAATTTATCTAACATAACTGTTTTTATATCTTTGTAAACAACATAATATAATTTTATATCACCATGAACTTTTGCAAATGTTGGATCTGTAGGTAATTTTAATTCATATGTTTCTGTATTATTTTTTTTATTCGTTGATATTAATTTTCCTAAGAAATTACCTTCTTTTAATTCTGGGTAATAATCAAAATATAATTTCTTATATGCTAACATATTATATTTTTTTAATGATCTTTCCAACTTTTTAAATTCATTCTCATTTACATAATCAAATATATAAGTTCCTTTCATAATATAACCCCCTTAATTGGTACTTTTTTAACCAACGTACTTACATTATACTACTTTAGGAAAACCTGTCAAATTTAAATGAATATTTTTTATTTTTGATAGTTGTATAGGTAAAATATAGCATCTGAAAATAGATTTACTGGTACAATTTTTGTATTACCTGTTTGTTCATCTTTTATTTCATCGTAATTCACGCCTGGTACAAAGAAAATATCTGCACCTTCTTTTACAGCACTTTCTAATTTATATTTTACTTCAGATATTTCTAATATATTTCCTTCTGTATCTATTGCACCTGTTCCAGCTATTTTTAGACCATTGCTTAAGTCTTTCTCTATTAAACAATCATATATGTATAATGCTTCCATTAAACCTGCTGATGAACCATATTCATTTTTTCCAAAATTAAATTCTACTTTTGGTGAATATTCTAAATCTTTGTTTAATTTTACATATATTCCAAATACTTTTTGTCCAGCATTATATACATATGCATATCTATTATATTTTTTTCCGCCTGACATTACTTCAAAGTTTACTTTATCTCCTTCTGAATAGATGTTTGATAGCCTACTTAAATGGGTTGCTGATTCAACTTTTAGGCCATCTACTGATATTATTT
>CAJKKJ010000082.1 GCA_905200435.1 uncultured Bacillota bacterium
AAATAGATGAAAACACAATAAAAGTAAAAGATGAAAAAAAATTAAATAATTGGTATAAAAAAGAAATATCAAGAATATTTAAAGAACATTTAGATTTTTACTACAATAAATTTGAAGAAAACATCCCGTATCCAATATTAAAAATAAGAGCTATGAAAACAAGATGGGGAGTATGTAATCGTAAAATAAAATCAGTTACACTAAATCTAAATCTTGTCAAATATGATAGTACATGCTTAGATTATGTCATAGTTCATGAATTATCACATTTTGTTCACTTTAACCATTCAAAAGCATTTTGGAATACCGTAGAAAAATACTATCCCAATTATAAAGAAATTGAAAAAAAACTAAAAAACTGACAAAATATGTATTAATTTTAAATTATAATATAATTGGTGAAAAAAATGAAAGTTAAAGTATTTGATGAAGAAAATGAAAGTGATTTAGAAAATAAAATAAACAGTTTTATTGAAAACGTCGATGAAATATATGATATAAAATATAATGTAGCAGTAGGTATAAGCGGGGAAGATCAAATTTATTGCTTTTCAGCTTTAATAATGTATGAATGAGGTAAAATATGAAAAAAACAAATTTTATGAGTGGCGCTATAATAGCAACCCTCGGAATTATTGCATGTAAAGTACTAGGTTTAGTATATGTAATACCATTCTATTCAATAATTGGAACAATGGGAAGAAGTTTATATAGCTATGCCTACAGTATTTATTCAATGTTTGTAAACGTAAGTACAAGTGGAGTACCACTTGCAATATCAAAATCAGTAAGTGAATATGATACACTAGGAAATTATGAAGCCAAGGAAAGAATATACAAACTAGGAAAAATAATAATGACAACAATAGGATTCATATGTTTCCTATTAATGATAATATTTGCTGAAAGCTTAGCAAAATATATAATGGGTGATGCAACAGGTGGAAATAGTATAAAAGATATAGCATATGTTATAAGAGTTGTGTCAACAGCACTATTATTCGTTCCAGTATTAAGCGTAGCACGTGGTTATGTTCAAGGATCAAAATATATTCAAATAAGTAGTATAGCAAATATAATAGAACAGTTAGTCAGAGTATTAGTAGTTGTATTAGGAAGTTATATAACAATAAAAGTACTAAATCTAGGTGTTACAAATGGTGTAGCAGTAAGTGTATTTGGTGCAACAGTAGGTGCTATTGCTGCAAGCATATATATATTAATAAAAATAAGAAAAAATAAAAGTAAATTTAAAACAAAATCAGAAAATAGTGTTAAAGTATCTGATAAAGAATTAATCAAAAAAATAATAGTATATGCAGTACCATTTATCATAATCGCACTTATGAAATCTGCCTATAGTTTAGTTGATACATTCACAATTGTAAAAGGTTTAACTAAAGTAGGATTTGATACAATTACAGCTGAAACAGCATCAAGTGTAATTGTTACATGGGGAAATAAATTTAATACCATAATAGCATCAATATGCCTAGGTGTTGCAGTAAGTTTAATACCTTCAATAAGTAGCAGTATGGTAGTAAATGATATGAAGAGCGTTAATGATAAAGTAAATCAAGCATTCCAAATGATTATTTATTTAACACTTCCAATGGCAATTGGTATTTCATTTCTATCAAGACCAATATGGACAGTTTTTTATGGAGTTGATGCTCTAGAACTTGGAAGTACAATGTTATCGGTTACTATTTTTACATCAGTAAGTTATTCAATGTATTCAATATTACTAGATGCTAATCAAACAATGAATAATACTCGTTTAACATTTATAATACTAGGTGCAAGTGTTTTATTAAAAGCATTATTAAATACACCAATGATGTATTTATTTGATTTAATTAATATAAAAGCATATTATGCACCAGCATTTGCTGATATATTTATTCAACTACTTGTATTTTTAATTGTACTAATTTACTTCAGAAAAAAATATAAATTTGCATACAAAAAAACATTTATTAACTCAGTAAAAACAATTGTATGTTCTCTTGTAATGTTAATATGTTTATTTGGAATTAAGTTAGTTATAAATCAATACCTAGTAGGTGGCAGAATGATTAGTATGCTAAGTCTAGTAATTTATGCCATAATTGGAATGATTATTTACTTCGCACTATCATATAAAATTGGTTTAATAAATTCTATATTCGGTAAAGAATATATAAATAAGTTATTAAAGAAATTTCATTTAAAGAAAATATAAAAAGCACTTTTTTAAGTGCTTTTAGCTTGTTATTGTAACAGTATAAGTTTTTCCTTGAACTACTTTTGTACCATTTTTTACAAGTGAATTTTCATGAATAAATCCAGCATTATTATAAGTGTTACTAGCTTTTGTAACAAATGTAAAACTAACACCAGGATATTTTTGATTAAATAACTTCTTTAAATTTTCAATTGTTTTAGAAGCATTATTTATAACTAAATCAGTCTCATTAATCTCAACTACAAATGTTTTAGCAATACCACTACTAAGAGATATTGTAACATAAGAGCCAGTTACAACTTGTTTAGAAGGATTAATACTTTGTTCGACAGCTATATCTTTATCAGTAGAAATAGTGTATCCATAATATTTAAATGAACAATTAAGTCCTAAACTCTTACATTTTGATTCTATATTATTCTTACTCATTCCTTTGAAATTAGGCACAACTACAGCTTTACCATTAGATATTGTAAGTTTTACAACATCATTTTCTGATATAACGTCATCTTCAGTATGAGATGCTTTAATTAAATTGCCCTTTGCAACAGAATTACTAAAACTATAACTTATTTCATATTTTATACCATTATTTGATGCCCATATTTTAAAATCTGATAAATTAGAAAATTTAATCATTTTAAGAGATCCTTTACTAGTCGTAATAATAATTTTAGTACCTTGTTCAATTACGTCATTTTCTTTATAATTAACATCAATTATTTTTCCAATTTCATAATCTTTATTATAATCTTCTTTATATTCAACATTAAGATTGTTTGAACTTATCCATTCAGCAATCTCTTCTTTACTCATTTCTTTTAAATTTGGAACTTTAATACTTGGTCCTTTAGAAATGGTAATTACAACATTATCACTCTCTGTTATTTTTTCATTTTCTTTAATACTTTGTTTAAATACTAAACCTTTATCCAAATCATTATAATCATACTCTAAAGTATATTTTATACCATTCATATCTAACCATAACTTGGCTTCAAATAAAGTTTTATTTTTTAAGTCAATCATATTTACTTCTTTGAAAGGTGATTGAACAACCTCAAATTCAATTTTAGAATTTCTTTTTATTACTCCGGTTAATGATTGCTTAACAACTAAATTAGGTTCATTCTCATTAGTAACAAACTTAATATCAACATTATTTAAAAAGTTCTTGTTAATAAAATCAACTAATAAATCAACATTTTCACCAACAAATGATGGAATATTAACTTCTTCATCATAATTTGGCCCCTTAGAAATAATAAGTTCTAATTTATTTATATCATTTAAAGGTTTATCAAATTCATTTTGATTAATAACATAATATTTAGAAAAATAATCACTATAATCATACTTTTCAACAATTTCAATATTTTTTTCTTTAGCATACTTTAAAGCATCACTCAAAGTTTGACCTTGTAAATTTGCAATATATTCAACACTCTTTATAGTTTCAGATGGTTTAGCAAAAGTATAAGCATTGAAACCAGTCAAACATATTATGAGTAGAGCAATTAAATTAGATGTCTTTTCTTTTTTTGAAGACATTAACAACAAGACTGACATAAGTACCATTAATATTGTTGTAACAAGTAAACTAATACTTGAAATTTTAGATTTAATAATAACAAATATTAAAAAACTAAAAGTAAGAATTATAGATAAAATTATAACTATTTTTGATTGTTTTTTATTTTCCATTTTTTATCACCATATCCATTATACCATGATATAAAGAAAAATAAAAAATAATTATTTGAATTTGACATAATTTTATAAATAAAGTATTATTTATATAGTGATGAGGTGATAATATGATGTATGGACCAGGAGGCGGATGTCCAGGTGGACATGGACCGGGAGGTTGCCCAGGAGGTCACGGACCAGGAGGATGGCACGGCGGACCTTGGGGACCACCACCAGGAGGACCATGGGGACCACCACCATGGATGATTCCAGGTGGCGCTAGAAGAAGAAAAAATGATGATGACGACTATATGAAAATAGTTGAATACAAGGGTGATGGAAAAAAATATTTCTGTACATTCGTGTGTGATCATTGTGCTAAAGCATTCCAAGTAGATTATCGTGTACCAACAGAAGTTAAATTTGTATCAAATTATGAAATGAAATATGACAATGGAAAGTTAATTCCATTAAATAAAGTTGGAGGATGCTTCGAATTTACAATTGCTTGTCCAGAATGTTGCGGAATAACAAGCTTTCTAGTAGACATAAGAAGAATACCAGACTTTGTATTAGCTGAATTCTTAAGAAAAACAACAAAAGTAGAATATGAAATCGCTTATATAGTAGATGATTCATATTGTGATTTCGATATCTCATATTATACAAAAGGAACAACAGTAAAAGAAATAAATGAAAAAATGAACAATTTGTATTTTGATAGAATAAAAATAAAAGGCAAAGAAATAGTAATGAACAAGGAAGAACTAAATTCAATAATAAAAGGATACTTTGGTGGAAAAGGAAAAACATTAAATTTTACAGCCGAACAAAGTCCAAAAGAAAAAGAAGTATCAAAACTAAAAAAAATAAAATACATGCTACTAAGTAATGGCTTAAAAGGAATACTCAATTATTCAAATTATGATAAAGAAGAAGTAAAATTATTATCAAGATAAGATGCGAAAGCATCTTTTTTGCGAATTTTGTAACTTTTTTTGAATGTAACAAGGAAAATGTAAAAAAAAATCGTATAGTATAATTGGGAGGGGAAAAAGCCATGAAAAAATATCCATTTATAAAACAAACTGAACAAAAAGATTGTGCACCAACATGTATGTCAATGATTTTAAAATATTATGGAGCTTATGTGAGTATGGAAGAATTAAGAGACGTAACAAATACGGACAAGTATGGAGTGAATGTATATGATTTAGTA
>CAJKKJ010000083.1 GCA_905200435.1 uncultured Bacillota bacterium
CATGAACACTACTATCATCACAGATAGTGCAAGCATGGACTTTCCTCTACATTATGATAAATGCAGCGTTTGTCTGTTATTATTCTTCTTTTCCATATACAACTTTTTCTAAATTAGATATTCTTCTTAGTAAATCGGTATTATTCATACTTACTTCACTTTTTCCATCTTTAGCAACATCTAGTTGTGTTTTTAAATATCTGATTTCTTGTTTTAATTTAATTATTTCTTCTAACTGTTCTTTTTTTTCTTCCTCAAGTTCTGATACAATTTTTCTCCATTCTTCATAGTCTCTCATTATATCATCTAAAAATTTATCTACTTCTTGAGGGCGATACCCTCTTGTATCGACTTTAAATTCTTTTTCATAAATATCTTTACTTGTTAATAGAATTCTATCTTGATACATTAAATCCACCTTTTCTTCTTGTTTTAATATTTTAACAAATTATTCTTTAATTGTCAATTCATCGCCTAGTGGCTCTTCTAGAACTTCTGGATGTGTTATTATGTATTCAAACATTTTCATGCTTTTTACAAAGTAATAACCATCTCCAATTCTTTCATCTAGGTTTATTCCGAAATCACAGACATCTTTTACTTCTACTTCTCCCTTATCATTTATAACAGGTTCTTTATGAATAGCACCCATTGTTATTAAACTTGATGCTGTACCAAAATCTGTTAAATTATGATATATTGATGATGATTTAAAACTTCCTAAATTTGATACTATAATTGATGAATGATAGATACTATTTCTTGTTATGTTTTCTGGTAATAAATCATGATTATCCATAAATTTTAGTATTTTCATTACTATATCAAATATAGGAGCTGGTAATTTTGCTAATAGATCAGCTGTTTTATCGGTATCATTTTTATTGTTTTTTCTTAATTTTTCTACTGTTTTTTCTAACTTTTTAGAAACATCAAATAAATTGTAATCTTTTTTTAAGTGTTCAACTGATAAATATTCCGCTGAATAATCTTCGAACTTTACTTTTGCAACAAATCCAACGGATACATCATTATGTTCATAGACTTTACCTCCTGGCATGATAAATCTATTTAATAATGGTCTATTGTATAAGTTTTTTGCGACTGCTGCACAGAAAAAATGAAAATACGTAATGTGTTTACCTTCTTTTTTTTGCTTTTCAATATATTTTATTGCATTTGTCATATCTACTTTCATATTGATGTAAACATCTGAATCACATCTTTTTTTCTTTAAATAGTATATTACTCTTTGTGTTGATGTTAAATTTTTAATTATTTTAGCATCTCTTCTATTTCTTGCCACTTAACTTCCTCCATACTACTATATTAGTATATCATACTTTTTTTTAAATGTTAAGAAAAAACTTAAAGATTATTCTTTAAGTTTTAACCATGTACTTTTTTTTAGTTTTTGAACATCATTTAATATTTCATTAAATAGTTTATCAATTTCTTTTATATTTATCACCTAAATAGATGATAACACATTTTTATTTTGTTTTGGGGAAATCGACAAAACTAGTCATTTTCTTTTAGTATTTCTAATGCTTTTCTTACTAATGAATCATATTTAACAGCTTCTAGACCACCGAATTCTTTTAAGAAGTCTTCTTTTGACATATTGTAGTGTCCTGCTAAATGTTCTGCTTCGTGTTCTGCTTCTTCATCAGAAACTTCTAAACTTTCTTCTTTTACGATTGCTTCTAATAATAGTCTTTGTTTAACTATTTTTAAAGCTTCTTCTTTCATTTTTTCTCTTAAATCTTCTTCATTAGATTTTGTGAATTTATAGAAATCTTCTAATTTGATTCCTTGCATACCAAGTTGTTCTTCATATCTTTTTAACATTCTTGATGTTTCATCGTATACCATTTCTTCTGGTACTTCTACTTCCATGTTGTTTGTTGCTACATCTAGTAGAGCATCAATATACTTATTTTCATTGTCATAATCTTTTCTTGCTTTGATATTTTCTTCAACTTGTTTTTCAAGTGTTTCTTTTGAATTAATACCTTCCATACCTAAATCGGCAAAGAATTCTTCATTTAACTCTGGTACATTTTTTTCTTTAACTGTATTAATTTTTACTTTGAATGTAACTTTAGCACCTTTTAAGTTTTCAGCATGGTAATCTTCTGGGAATGTTACGTTTACGTCTACTTCTTCACCAGTTTCATGACCGATTAATTGATCTTCAAATCCTGGTATAAATGTGTTTGAACCGATTGTTAGTGAATAGTTTTCACCTTTTCCACCTTCAAATGGTACTCCATCTTTGAATCCTTCAAAGTCAATAACTGCTATATCACCATTTTCTATTTTACCAGTTTTAACACTGTAATCAGCATAATGATTTCTCATTTCTTCAATTGATTTTTCGATTTCTTCTTTTGTTACGGTTGTTTCTTCTTTTTTAACGCCTAGTCCTTTATATTTACCTAATTTTACTTCTGGTTTTGTAACTAGTGTAAATACAAATTCAACACCGTTTTTATCTAAACTTTTAATTTCTACTTTTGGTTGTGCGACTAGTTCTAAATCTTTATTTTCATCCATTACTTCTTTGTATGCTTCTTCAATATAGTTTTCAGCAGCATCCATCCATAATGTTTCTTCTTTGTATTTTTTCATAAAGATATCTTTTGGAGCATGTCCAGGTCTGAATCCATCTACTTTAAAATTTTTACTTGCTTTTTCATATGCTTTTTCGATTTCCTTATCCCAAGCTGCACCTTCTAATTTCTTAGATATTTCTTTTCTCATAATTCCTCCTTAAATACGTTAATTAGTATATAATATTTTTTTGTTTTTTTCAACTGTTTTTCAAAAAAAAGGCTTTTTGCCTTTAAAAAATTTCTACAACTTTTACTTGATATTCGCCATTTGGACTGACAACATTTACAATGTCGCCAACTTTATGGCCAAGTATTGCTTGTGCGATTGGACTTTCATTAGATATTTTATTTGAAAATGGATCGGCTTCTTTAGATCCGACGATAGAAAACTCATCGGTTTCATCGTCTCCTACATATTCTAATTTTACTTTCGTACCAAGTGCGACAGCATCTGTTTTAACATCAGAAATGATTTCAACGTTTTCAAGCATTTTTTCTAATTCTTTGATTCTTGCTTCGGTTGATGCTTGCTCACTTCTTGCAGCATCGTATTCAGCATTTTCACTTAAATCTCCTAAAGCTCTTGCATCTTTTAAGGCATTTATTACTTCAGGTCTTTTTTCTAGTTTTAGATAATCAAGCTCTTTTTTTAATTCGTTTAATCCTTCTTCTGTTAAATATATTTTCTTTTCATCCATTTGTTTTCACCTCTTTAAATTTAACGCATTTAAATATACTATATTTATTTATCTTTGTCAATGATTTTTCGTACTAAATTATTTTTATATACACTTTTTGGAACTTTTATATATATTACTTGTAATGGATGTGGTGCGACTTCTATTTTTTCCATTTCTTCATTGTACATTTCTTTTACAATTAGTTTAATGTTTTCTATTTCTGGACCAAATATTTCGATTGTATCCCCTACTTTAAAATTATTTCTTTGTTCCATTTTGGCTAGACAAGTTTTTTCATCATATTCTAGTACTTGTGCGACGAATTCTTGATTGGATATTTCTTTTCTTTCATTGTAGTACTGACATTCTTCATCATTTTTTCCGTTAAAGAATTGTGTGATTGAATCTCTATTGGCAACAGAAGATAGTATGCGCTCATAGTTTAAATTGTATGCATAGTTTTCTTTATTATTACAGTATTCATCGATTACTTTTCTATATGTGCTTACGACTGATGCTATATAATAAATTGATCGCATTCTTCCTTCTATTTTGAATGAATCTATACCTATATCTATCATTTCTGGTATATATTTTAGCATTGTTAAGTCTTTTGTTTGAAATGTAAATTTTTTATTACATTCGATTAATTTTTTGTTTTCATCTAATAGATCAAATGTCCATCTACATATTTGAGCACATCCTCCTCTATTAGCATCTCTTCCTGTAAAGTAATTTGATAAAACACATCTTCCACTATATGATGCACACATCGCTCCATGAATAAATGTTTCGATTTCCATATCTGGAACTTCTTTTTTTATTTTGATGATATCTTCTTTTGATGCTTCTCTTCCTAGTACTACTCTTGTAACTCCTTCTTTTTTCCAGAATTTTACTGCTTCATAATTGAGTGTTGATTCTTGTGTTGAGATACAAATGTTTAAGTTAGTATTTTGATGAGCTAGTTCTACTATATATGGATCACATACAATTATGCCATCTACTCCTATTTTATCTAGTTCTTTTAGATATTCTAGTATTCCTTTTAGTTCTTTGTTGTGTAAAACGATATTTACTGTTACATATACTTTTTTATTTAGTTTATGAGCATAGTTTGTGCCTTCTTTGATATCATCTAATGTAAAGTTGATGGCATTTGCTCTTAGTCCAAACATTGTTCCACCAAAGTAAACAGCATCTGCTCCATAATTAAGTGCGACTTTTAGTCTTTCTAGATCACCAGCTGGTGCGAGTAATTCGGGTTTTCTCATTTTTTCACCTTATATATTGTTTCTTCATATAAGAAACCCTTTCCTTGATTTTGATAGTTAAATTTTGTATTTGTTTTAAAGTTTTTTAATACTTCTTTGATATCATCTATTAGGAATGAATTGATTACAAAGTACTTAATGTTCATTTTTTTATATTCTTTTATTTCATCAATTGCATTTAGTACTTTTGAATTGTATACAACTGTTTCTTTTTCGTTTACTATTGGGTATAAATCGTTTTCGTGTTTTATATAATTTACTTTGGATGTATCTTTTAGATTAAATGTTTTTCTGTAATTTTTTACGATATCACGGATGGATGCGAGTATTGGTGTGTAACCAAATACTTGAACCATTAATTCCATTTTAGTGTTTTCACTTATTTCTTTTATTTCTTCTAGTGTAATTTCGTTTGATAAAAATGTATATTTAATTCCTCTTTTATGCCAGAATTCACATGTTTTATAGTTTGTTGTCATATGACATACTGACCATACTAGGTTATGCTTTGATCCAATATTTGGTACACTTAAATCGTAATA
>CAJKKJ010000084.1 GCA_905200435.1 uncultured Bacillota bacterium
CCACCTTTTTAATTAGCCAAGAAAATATGTCTCTTTTTCTTATTCCTATTTTTCTTTCTTATATCTCTTTCTATCAATTCTGCTAAATAATTACCATAAGTAATAGAAGAATATCTATCCTTACGATTTCTTCCTTTTTCTTTAAGAACTATATCACCATTCCCCATAGTTTCATAATCTAAGTTTATTGATTCAAATATAAAATTAGATGTTTGAATAAATGGTGCTATTTTATTAGCATGATATTCTGCGTCTTGATGATATTTTAAGTCTTTACTAAAATCTCCTCTTTTTTCATTTTCTTCTATTAATAATCTTATTTTTTTACTACTAAAAGCATTTTTAAGATATACTGCACAATCATTATTTATTTTTTGATTCCCTTTAATTACATATATACAATTTATACCATTTTTTAAAGGTTGAAAATCTTTTGATTGCGTACTCATATCATAAATACCAAAAGGTTCGTAATGTTCATCAATATTTTCGTCATAAGATGATTTTTCCATCTCTTGTATTACTGCTATGCCTAAACCACCACCATCTATAATGATTTTATCAGCTTTAAATTCTGTATATAATCTCTTAATTCTAGTGGCTTGTTTTTCAAATTTCATACCATTATGTGATTCCATATAAACAACTTCTCTAATAATATTATTTCCACTAGGAAGTAATCTCCATAAAGTAAAAATAGAGTTATCATTTTTATTTGATTTGTTAGCTTTTGCCGTTGCTACGTCAACTGAAATTATTCTTATTTCATCTTTCTTTTTAGGCATTCGTTTTAATTTTTCTTTCTTTTTATCTGGATTCCTATAATCGTCGTCCGTTAATGGATAATAACAATTCTTTAAAACTCTTGCATTCAACATATCTGCTGTATTAAAGAAACAATCTCCACTTTGTCCATGCCATATAGCACCATATTCCATATTAAATACAAATTCACCCATATCCTCTTTATCTTCTTCAATCTTATCTTTTAAGACAAGTTTATGGTCTAAAGATGCCAAATAAGGAATTGCACAAGCAAATGCTTTTCCACTTTCAAACATTCTATTAAATATGGTTGTGAATTTTTCATAACTCCAGTGAACTTTTAACCATGCACTAGAAAGATATATTTCCATGTTAGATTCAAGAGGATAATCCTTATATTCGGGTTTTTCTAAAAACGGAGGTTTTCTTGGATTTGTTAAGAATTGTTTTAAAACTGAATTTATTACATCTAATTTGATAAGCCTAAATTCATCTGCAACCAATACATTCCCTCTCAAGCCTCTCGCTCCATCATTAGAAGCTATAGCTGTTATTACAGAACCATTTTTAAATATACATTTAACATTATCTTTATTATTTTGAACTTTTTTAATTTCTTTTGCTAACGCAGGGTAATCCCTTCGTAAATCTTCAATCTTTTCGGTTATAATTAATCCTGCCTGGTCTTTGTTACCAGATGCAACTATTATTTTAGAACCTGGATATAATATTGCTCTACAACATACAAATATCGCAGTTAGAAATGACTTACCGAGACCACGTGACGCAATAAAGCAGAAACTTGTGCATATATTCATCATATAAAGTAATATTTGTTGAAACAAATATAAATTAATTCCTAACCAATCCATACAAAATCTATGTGGATTTTTTCTAAAATATTCTGTCCATATTTTTACACCATCTAATAAATTTTCATATGAATCTTTTTTTAAGTTTTTTCTTTGTTTGCATTTTAATCTATTCTCCATATCCTTTTTCATCCTCCTCTGTATAAGGAGTTGAATCATTATTTATTAACTTTTTAATAGGATTTAAGAAGTAACGATTTAACCACCATTTAATTCTATCCACATCATCGTATTCTGGGTGGACATCTGGAATAGGTTCATTTTTTTCTACTTTAGCAATTAATGTACCATAACTTAAATTATCGTCTTCACCATATTTGCTCATTTTAGATGGTAAAACATTTAATTCTTCCATACGTTTGGAAATTTGATTAGTTAAGTTTTCAAATGCTTTTTGGTCATTCTTGACTATAGCTCTTTCTCTTAGAACCTCTAACATACATATTGTTTTAATTAAATTAACTTCTTGAATGGCTTTAGACGGATAATTATCTGTGTATTGTTCATATTTTCTTTGGAGTAATTCATACTCATCATCTTGAAATCCCTTACCCCAAAAGTTAACAACCTCACTTGAAGTAACTGTCTCTCCAGTAATAATATTAGTTACACCATCATAAGTAAGCATATTATCTAAAGATGTTAACCCTTTAAATGCTTTATCTCTATTCATTATTCTAGTATAATTACCTAAAAAATTATTGCCATATTTCTCAACACATTTTAGATATGTTTCTTCGTCATAATACATATCTAAAACCATACATAAATGTATAAATGCTAATCTATGGTCGTTGTTATAATTTTTTAATAACTTTTTAAAATATTTATCAACTACTTCTTTACTCATGGGTAATTTCTTATCATGCTCATAAAGCATTGATTGTGTAGAGTAGAAATCTCTAACGGTAGGTTTAAATTTACCTGTAGCTGAACATTGTTTTGTGTCTGCCATTATATCACTCTCCTTTAAAATGAAAAAAAATGGTTACGACTAATGGAAGGAGTTTTTAGCCGTAACCTAAAGGGGAGAATTTATTATGAATTTTGAGTCTTATTTTAAAGACTCAAAAAATACTGATATAATTATCAATATCATTTCAATCCTTAAAATAAAAATACCACTCTTATTCGAGTGGTTTAATTAATTATTTAACCTTCATTACATAACTTGCAACTACTCCATCTTCATCAAGTATTAATAATGTTTGAGAAGGCTTGTTATATAATTTTTTCTTCATAGCATAATCATCTGTTGAAATCAAGCTTCCGTTCACATATATATCCGTATTATATTGTGAAAACATTTTAGGTTGGTGATAATGTCCTAATAAAATTAAATCTATGTTTTCACCACCTATAACCATAGATAATTCTTCACTTACTTTATTTAAATTAACTTGGTCGCCATGACATGAAACAACTGTATTTCCTTTTACATTCATTACAGATAATTCACCGTTATTTATTGAATTTAAAAATACAACATTTGATAAATTTGATACTCTCATTTTAATCATTTCATTTAATAACATGGAATAATTATTACCATTACTTCTGTCATCTTTCATCATTTCTACTGCTTCATGATTACCATTATTTTGAGTTACAGTTAAATAAAAATAATTTGATAGTTTTTCTATTACCTGTGATATTATTTCACTAACACTTACTATTTGTTTTACCAAAGATTCTTGATTAGATAATTTAATACTATTATGTAATTCACCAGATATTAAATCTCCGTTCAATACTAAATGTAATTTATCTATATTATTATCAATACAATGTTCTATTGTTTTATTAATTATTTTATCTAACCTTTTTATAGCTATATCTTTATTATATTTATTTATTGAATTTTCTACAGTCATAGAAATATGTAAATCGCTTAATATCAAAATTCCGTCTTTCCCACTAGAATCTTCTTTTGGAACATAGCGATTCAATAATGGATTTCTTGAATTTAAATTATTAATTTCTTCACTTATTAAATTCATTACATTTTCCATCCTAGATAACCCTCTTAATTGTCTATTCACTTCTGTCCTTAAATCGGTTAACTTTATTTTTTCCTTTTTTATTTCAGCTAATGTTTTGCTATCTATATCATTTTCATTTATAGTTTCAGAATATAATTTAAATCCATATGCTAACTTTCTTAAATGGTCGTCTGAATAATCTGTTTCATATTTTCTATTTATATCTTCCCATGACATATCATTTAATTTATTAAGTTTATTTAAACAATCCTGTATTAATCCTTTTTTATTCATAATTCCCTCCAAATAAACAAAAAAATAATTGGGAGGTTTTGTACCTCCCTTATTTAATTATCTTTCAATTACATTTTCTATCTTAATTTTAACTTTATCCTCTCCAATAAAATTACTAAATAAATCTTCTAATGAAAATGTTTCTAAACCATAACCGTCTTTATCTAGCTCTTCAATAATAATACCATTATCAGTTTCTTTAACTCTTGATATTTTTATTTCTAATGTTTTTCCTTCTTTAAATATCATCGAACCACTCTCCCATTTAAAATTCTAAAATAGATTCACTTGTTGTTGCAACAACCACATCACTTCCAAACAAACCTTTCAATACTAATTCTAAATCATCTATTAATAAATCTGTGTTTCTTCCTCTCATAACTATTTCAAAATTATTTCTATTCACTACTATCGGTTCTGGTATTTCTAACCACATTTCTCTTGCTTTATTTAATATATATTTTTTACTTTGTTCGGTAGCGCATATTATGGGAGAATCAAGAATAGCAGATAATTTTATCAAGTGGAAAGTTTTACCATTTCCTCTATCCATTCTTAAAATTTTCATATTTATCCTCCCTTTATTAATTATTCTTCTATTCTTTCTTTTACAGATTTTTTAAGTCTAACTTTTACAGTAACTTTATCATCTGTTTTATAAGGTGTAGCTTGTCCTTCTTTAGTTTTTAATACACCTTCTCTACCTTTTTGTATCTTCTTGTCAACTAGAAACATTCCCATACTAACTGTGTCTCCTACTTCCATTTGTTGATATATTGAAGAAACAGTATCTTCTAATCCTTTTAATATTTCTCTAGCCTCTGCTTGAGATACTTTTAAGCCTCTTTCTTCTAAAGCTCCTTGTAATTCTTTTACTACGTTTATTTCCATAAAACATACCCCCTTAATAAATTATAAAATATTAATAAAAATAACAAATATTGTAGGCTTTTTTAGCCTTACACAAAATACGCTATTTATACTAGGAAAAAAGTAGCATATTTTGCACACTTTTAAAATATATTATTTTTATCGGCATTTTTTACATATAGATAATACTCCTTTACTTCCATTTTTATTAAATTTATTAACTAATTTAACTTCACCACATTTATTACAACGTTTATATTCTCCTTTTCTTATATTTAAATAATACCAATCTTCTAATTTTTCTTCATATACCTCA
>CAJKKJ010000085.1 GCA_905200435.1 uncultured Bacillota bacterium
TAGAAGATAACTATAAAAAAATAAAAGAATATCAAGATCTTGAATTCGAAATAAAACACGTTATTTTAAGTATAACCTATAATTCTCATTTAAATAGCAAGGATTATGAAATTATTTTAGAAAGTCTAGGAAATTTAAGCAACGAAAGAAAAGCAAATATACTAAACGAATTAAATTATTATAGTACTACAATTAAGGATGATTTAATAAAAAGTAAAATAAGTGAATTAATTAATGCAATTGATTTTAATTTAAAAATCGTGCCAAGATATGAAAATGTAACAAGTGAAAAAAGAAAACTCATTTATTCATCTGCACCCAATATGTTCAAAATTCTAAGAGATAATAACTATAATGGAATAGAAGATTTATTGATTGAATCATTTGAAACATATAATTTAAATGATAATGATAAAGCATTATTTACATCATTACTACTTGAATATATATATAAAGAATTAAAAGATTATAAAAGTATATTTTTAAATGAAGGGTTTTATATAGATAAAGATTCATCTATTGAAATTATTAATAATTACACAAATCTAAAAAACGCTTATGATAAAATATACAATATGTATCTTGGATACACAGAAATTGCATCTTTTACATCTGATAAAAGAAAATTAGAGTTTGCTTATTTTAGTAAACAAAATACAAAAGCTAGAGTATTAGATGATATAGAAGCTGCCATAAAAAGTGATAGCTTAGATTTAATACAAGCGAGAAATGCTCTTCATTTAATAGAAGGCTATATAAACAAAAGCCCAAAAATCGTTTTTGAAGCAGTATCAAATATGGATTCATGTTTTAAAATCAAATTAAGTTCAGGTGGAGGAAGTGGAGCAGGAAGATTAAAAAAACCAAGACTTCTAATAAAAAAAGATGGGACAAATTTTGTAATAATTGGATTCTTCCTAAAAAGTGATGAGAAAGGAAATAAAGAATATAGATCTTTATGTAATAGAGATTATGTTTTAAATCCAGAGCAAGATGAAATAACAACAGAAAATATTTTAAACTTATTAAATGAAAGAATAGAGAATAAAAAAAATACTAGATAACAATTGACAAGTAAATAAAAAAAATGTATATTAAATAAGACGAGAAAAAATATTATTAATTTCCTTATATTAGTGAGCTTGGGATAGTGGAAACAAGTTATAATAGTTAATAATTCCTATTTTCTTTTAAGAAATGAAAACATTTCCGGCTAAAACCGTTATATTAATTAAGTAAAAAAAAGGATGGTACCGTCTTATAGACTCCTTGTACTATTCTTTTTATTGTGTTAGAAAGGAATGAAAAAATGGCTAATAAAGCAATTACACAAAGAGATGTTGATTTTGCGCAATGGTATACCGATGTTGTAAAAGCAGCAAGACTTGCTACTTACTCATCTGTTAAGGGGTGTACTATATTTGAACCAAATGGTTATGCTATTTGGGAAAATATCCAAAGAAATATGGATAAATTATTTAAAGAAACAGGACATAAAAATGTAGCAATGCCACTATTTATACCTGAAAAGTTATTAAACAAAGAAGGAGAACTTGTAAATGGTTTTGCACCAGAAGTTGCATGGGTTACTGAAGGTGGTAGTAAAAAACTTGATGAAAGATTATGTATAAGACCTACTAGTGAAACTTTATTTAGTGATTATTATAGTAAGGTTGTAAAATCTTACAGAGATTTACCATTAAAATATAACCAATGGTGTAGTGTTGTTAGATGGGAAAAAGAAACAAGACCATTTTTAAGAAGTAGGGAATTCTTTTGGCAAGAAGGACATACTGTTCATGCAACTAGAGAAGAAGCTGAAGATGAAACAAGAGATATGTTAAATTTATATAAATTCTTTTTTGAAAAATATTTAGCTGTTCCAGTTATTAGTGGTAGAAAGACTGAAAAAGAAAAATTTGCAGGAGCAGAATATACTTTGACTATTGAAGCATTAATGCATAATGGTGTTTGCTTACAAAGTGGTACAAGTCATTATTTCGGCCAAAAATTCAGTAAAGCTTATGATATTAAATTTTTGAATAAAGAAAATAAACTTGAGTATTGTTATCAAACTTCATGGGGAACATCGAATAGAATGATTGGTGCTTTAATTATGGTTCATGGTGATGACAATGGTTTAGTTTTACCACCATTAGTCGCACCGACACAAGTAGTTATTATTGGTATTGGTGATGTTAATCAAGAAGTTAATAGAATATATGATGAACTTAAAAAGTCAGACATTAGAGTAGTTGTTGATGATAGTGAAAAATCACCAGGCTTTAAATTTGCTGAAGCTGAAGTTAATGGTATTCCAGTTAGAATTGAAATTGGTGCAAGAGATCTAGAAAATAATGAAATTACTATTGCTAGAAGAGATACATTGGAAAGAATTAAGGTTGATAAAGATATTGATATTGCATCATATGTAAAAGAACTTTTTGGCAAAATTCAAGAAAATATGTACAATAAAGCTTTAGAGAGAACTGAGTCTATGACTTATGAAGCCAAAGATTTAAATGACTTTGAAAATATTTTAAATAGTAGACCAGGATTTATTGTTGCCGATTGGTGTGGTAATGAAGAATGTGAATTAAAAGTTAAAGAAATAAAAGGATGTAAATCTAGATGTATTCTTGAAAACCACGAAAGAATTACTGGTAAATGCGCTGTTTGTGGTAAAGAAGCAAAAGAAACTGTTGTATGGGGAATTCAATATTGAGTTCTCTTTTTTATAACTAAATGTATTAAAAAGAAATAAGTATATTTTGTACTTCAAAATACTTGTTTTTACTAACTTCATCTTTACAACTAAAACAAATTATGGTATTATTTATATGGCTTTTTCAAATAAGCACGATTTATTGATTTAAATGCCTAGTGCCCTAATGGGTGGTATTTAAAGATGAGATAGTCGGAAGATAAACAAAAGGAGGAAAGAATATGTCAGTAGTTTCAACTAATTTATTATTAGAAGCTGGAGTTCATTTTGGACATCAAACAAAAAGATGGAATCCAAAAATGAGAGAATATATCTTTACTTCTCGTGATGGTATTTATATTATCGATTTGCAAAAAACAGCAAAAAAAATTGATGAAGCATATGAAGCAATGAAAGCAATTGCTGCAAATGATGGAAAAGTTTTATTTGTTGGAACAAGAAAACAAGCTAGTGAAGCAGTACATGATGAAGCAATCAGATCAAACTCTTACTATGTGACAGAAAGATGGTTAGGTGGTACATTAACTAACTTCAGAACTATCAGAAACAGAGTAAAACGTTTAGAACAAATTGAAGAAATGGAAAAAAATGGTACATTTGATATTTTACCTAAAAAAGAAGTTATTAAACTTAAAAAAGAATATGATAAGTTAAATAAATTATTATGTGGTATAAGAGAAATGAACAAATTACCAAATGCTATATTTATCGTTGATCCATCAAAAGAATTCAATGCAATAAATGAAGCAAGAAGATTAAATATTCCAGTATTCGGTATTGTTGATACAAACTGTGATCCGGATATGGTTGATTATGTAATACCTGCAAATGATGATGCAATCAGAGCAGTAAAATTAATCGTTAGTATTTTTGCAAACGCAATCTGTGAAGCACAAGGATTAGAAGTTGTAGAATTTACTGTACCTTCAAAAGAAGAAGCAGAAAAAGATGCAAAAGAAGCTATGGAAGAATCACTAAGAAGTGATAGAGAATTAAATAATGCAAATAGAAAATTTAAACGCGAGAAAAAGAATTTCAAACCAGTAAAAAAAGAAGAAAAAGAAACTAAAGCCAAAGAAGAAAAAACTGTAAAAGAAGAAAAATCTGTAAAAGAAGAAAAAGCCAATGATTTAGATTCAAAAACAGTTGGGGAACTTCGTGAAATGGCAAAAGAAAAAGAAATTAAAGGTTATTCAACTATGAAGAAGTCTGAATTAATCGATGCATTAAAATAGGAGGAAAATTCATGATAAGTGCAAGTTTAGTAAAAGAATTACGTGAACTAACAGGAGCAGGAATGCTTGACTGTAAAAAAGCTTTAGAAGCATGTGATGGCGATAAAGAAAAAGCAGTCGATTGGTTACGTGAAAAAGGAATATCAAAAGCTGCTAAAAAAGCAAGTCGTATTGCTGCAGAAGGAAAAGCCGATATATTAATTAACGGTAATAATGCGGTAATCGTAGAAGTAAACTCAGAAACAGACTTTGTTGCTAAAAACTCTGAATTTACAGGATTAGTAGAAGATATATTAAATAGTATCATGAATAATGATCCAAAAACAGTAGAAGATGTTTTAAAATTATCAGTTAATGGTGAAACAGTAGAAGATTTAATCATCAATAAAACAGCAAAAATTGGTGAAAAATTATCTTTAAGAAGATTTGCTAAATTAACAAAAAATGATAATGAAACATTTGGAAGTTACATTCATGGTGGCAGAATTGCTGTTCTAACTGTTATTGAAGGTGGAAACGAAGAAGTAGCGAAACATGTATCAATGCAAGCTGCGTCAATGAGACCACAATATGTTAGAATATCTGACGTACCAGAAGAAGTAGTAGCTCGTGAAGCAGAAGTATTAAGAGAACAAGCAATGAATGAAGGTAAACCTGCTGATATTGCTGAAAAAATGGTTCAAGGAAGACTTCATAAGTTTTATAAAGAAATTTGCTTAGAAGAACAAGAATTTATCTTAGATGGTGATATCAATGTTAAAACATACGTTAAAAACAATGGTGGAACTATAAAAGAAATGGTTCGCTATGAAGTTGGTGAAGGAATGGAAAAAAGAGAAGAAAACTTTGCCGAAGAAGTAGCTAAACAAATAAAAGGATAAAAGTACATTTGTACTTTTTTCTTATACTACTTTACATTTTTTAAATATTTAACATTTATTTTTACTTAAAAATATAATATAATTAATAAAGAAGGGTATGATAATAATATGAATATAATTGATGCAATCATTTTTTTGATAATTTTAATGGGAGCAGTTGTTGGATTTAAAAATGGTGTAATAAGACAAACTGTTTCGCTAGTAGGATTTTTATTAGTAATAATACTAGCATTTATTTTAAAAAATCCACTTTCT
>CAJKKJ010000086.1 GCA_905200435.1 uncultured Bacillota bacterium
TAAAAAGATTTAGAGATAATTTGAAAGAAATATCTAAAAAGGAAAATAAAAGTACATTTTATTTATTTAATCATTTTTTATTAACCTTTTTAAAAAGTGGTTGTGGTTATAGTGATTATTTGAATTATCAGTTATATAATAAAACTTTTAAAGAGATAAGTGAATATGTTACCATTAAACATCAAGATAAATTTTATGAGATTGTTTCACCTGCTAAATATAAGACTTTTTTTACAATTAAACCTAATTTTTTAAATAATTTTAAAGATTTTATTAATAGAGATTTCTTTGAAAATGGTACAGTTGATGATTTAAAAAAATTCCTTTCTAATAATGAAGAATTTATGGTTAAACCAAGAGATGGTTTAGGTGGTAAAGGTGTTTATAAAGAATATCGAAAAAATATTAAAGATGTAAATGAGTTTTATGATTATTTAAAAAATAATAATTTATTTATTGAAGAATATGTTAAACAAAATAAGGAAATAAATAAACTTTGCAAGGAAAGCGTTAATACTATTAGAATTATGACTTTTGCTTATAATGGTAAGAGTGAAATTGTCTATGCCGCAATGCGTATTGGAAATGGCATTAATAATGTTGACAATTTTCATCAAGGTGGAATGGGATGTAAGATTGATTTAGATAAAGGAATTTTAATTGGTGATGCTTATGATAAAGATTTGAACCATTTCAAAGTTCATCCGAAGAGTAAAGTTAAATTTGATGGATTTAAAATTCCTTATTGGGAAGAGGCAAAAAAGCTTGTTTTAGATGCTAGTAAAGTCAATAACAATATTCATATGGTAGGTTGGGATGTTGCAATTACTGATGATGGACCAACTTTGATTGAAGGTAATAGAAGACCTGGTTTTGACTTAATCCAAGTTTTATCTAAAAGAGGTAGAAAAGATATTATGAGGCATTGTTTAGATATTGTAAATAAAGAAGAAGGGACTAATTATAAAATATGAAGGTATTAGTTATACCTACATGGTATCCGAGTGGTGAAGATAAATTAATGGGGGCATATCATAAGGATTTTACGAATGCTTTAAATAGAAATGGTATTAAAGCTGATATGTTATATATTGAAAGGGAAAGACTTTCTAAACCATTAAAGTATTTATTTCTTAAAAAAAAATATGTAGAACATGAAAAAAATTATGATGTTTATAAATATCGCATGTTAAATTATGCTCCAATAAACTTTGATTTGGAAATTAAAAAATATACGAATAAATTATTAAAAGCTGTTAAAGAATATATAAGGATTAATGGTAAACCAGATATATTACATGCCCAGGTTATTTTGCCTGCTGGGTATGCTACTTATGTTGTTGGTAAAAAATTAAATATCCCAGTTATTGTTACGGAACATTGTGGTAATGTTGAAAGGTTTTTTAAGCCACCTTTAAATAAATATACTGATGAAATGCTTGGAAATGTAGTATTTACAACTGTAAGTAAGTATATGCAGAAAATAGCTCTAAAATATACTGATAAATGTAAAGTTTTACCTAATTTGGTTGATATTGATAATTATGTTAATTATGGGAAAAGAAAAATAGAAAATAGATTCAATTTGGTTTCTCTTTGTGCTTTAAGAGAAGGCAAAAAAATAGATAATATTTTTAAGGCTATCAAAAAAATAGATGATATAAATATTCATTTAGATGTTATTGGTGATGGATTCTATGAAAAGTATTATAAAGATGAGTGTAAAAAGTTAGGACTAAATGATAAAGTTAATTTTTTAGGTCGATTAGATAAAGTAGAGATTTCTAAAATGTTTAAACATGAACATGCTTTAGTTATCAGTAGTGAACTTGAATCATTTGCAATCCCAGGTATTGAAGCACTTGCATCTGGCATACCAGTTGTTGCAACTAAGTGTTTGGGTCCAGAAGAATATATTAATGATAAAAATGGTGTTTTGTGTGAAAAAAATGATGTTGATTCTTTAAAAAATGCAATTATTTATATGTATAATAATTATGATAAATATGATGCCGATTATTTGAGAGAAAGTGTTTCGATGTTTTCAGAGGAAGAAGTCATTAAAAAAGCAAAATCAATATACGAGGAGATGGTTAAATGAAAAAGGTAATATTATGTATATTAGATGGTGTTGGTGTAAGAGAAGTAAAAAAAGGTAATGCATTTTTAAATACTTCTAAAAAAACTTTTGATTTTTTATGGAATAATTATCCTCATTCTTTACTTGAAGCAAGTGGAGAATATGTAGGACTACCTAATAAACAAATGGGTAATAGTGAAGTAGGGCATACTAATATAGGTGCTGGAAGAATTGTTTATCAGTCACTAGAGCTTATTAATAAAGAAATAAGAGATAAAAAATTCTTTAAAAACGAGGAACTTTTAAATGTTATTGACCATGTTAAAAAGAATAATTCTACTTTACATATATTTGGTTTATTAAGTGATGGTGGTATTCATTCTCATATCAATCATTTATATGCTTTGCTTGAAATGTGCAGACTAAATGATGTTAAAAGTGTTATGATTCATCCGTTTTTAGATGGTAGAGATACTTTACCAAGTGTTGCTTTAAAATTCCTTGATGAACTTGAAAGTAAGTTAGAGAATGAAAAGATTGGTGTAATTTCTGGTAGATATTATTCTATGGATAGAGACAATAATTGGGATAGAATTAAAAAGGTTTATGATGCTCTTGTATATGGAATAGGTAATAGAAATAATTATAGAGATGCCGTTTTAGAGTGTTATGATAATAATATTTTTGATGAATTTATTACACCAACTATTGTTAATGAGAAAAAAATAGAAGATAATGATGGAATGATTTTGTTTAATTTTAGGCCAGATCGTGCTAGAGAATTGTTTACAGCTTTGACTAATAAAGATTTTAATGAATTTAAAAATAAAAAATTTAATAATTTAAAACTTGTTACTATGATGCCAGTTGCCGATTCTGTTATTTGTACTAATGCTTATAAACATGAAAATCTAATTAATACTTTAGGAGAATATATTGATAATTTGGGTTTAAAACAACTTAGAATTGCTGAAACAGAAAAATATGCTCATGTTACTTATTTCTTTGATGGTGGTGTTGAAAGAGATTTGAAAGGATCTAAAAGAATTTTAATACCATCTCCTAGTGTTAAAACTTATGATTTAAAACCAGAAATGAGTGCTTATTTAATTACCGATAAATTGATGGAAGAATTAGATAATAATTATGACTTAGTTGTTTTAAATTATGCCAATGGTGATATGGTTGGTCATACTGGTAATTATGATGCAACAAGTAAAGCTGTTCTAGCACTTGATAATTGTTTAGATAGATTATATAAAAAAGCTTTAGAAGATGATTATACTTTAGTAATTATTGCTGATCATGGTAACTGTGATTATATGCTTGATGATAAGGATAATGTTGTTACTAGTCATTCTGTTAGTCCAGTACCTTGTATCATTACAGATAATAACTATAAAGTTAGTAATGGTAGACTTTGTGATGTCGCACCTACAATACTTGATATTATGGGAATAGATATTCCAAAAGAAATGAATGGAAATAGTTTAATAGAAAGAAGGAAATAATATGATAAAATTTGTTCAATATGGTTGTGGAAAGATGTCTCTTTATACAATGAGATATGCTATGGAAAAAGGTTATGAATTAGTTGGGGCTGTTGATATTAACCCTAATATTGTTGGAAAAGATATTTCTTTTATATTAGGCGGATTTAATTTAGGAATTGAAATAACTGATGCTAAAAATGCAGAAGAGTTATTAAGAGAAGTTAAACCTGATATTGTTATTATTACAACAATGAGTTTAATGAAAGATGTAAAAGACTCACTTATGTTATGTGCTAAATTAGGTATTAATGCAATTACTACTTGTGAAGAAGCTTTTTACCCATTTAATTCATGTCCTAAATTAACTGAAGAAATAGATAAACTTGCCAAAGAAAATAATTGTACTATTACTGGTAGTGGTTATCAAGACGCTTTCTGGGGCAATTTAATTTCTACTTTAGTTGGTGCTAGCGCTAGTGTTAAAGAAATTAGAGGTAGTAGTTCTTATAATGTTGAAGATTATGGCATTGCCCTTGCTAAAGCTCATGGTGCTGGTTTAAGTGTATCTGAATTTGAAAGAGATGTTGCTTCTAGTGATAATATAAGTGAAGAAGAAAGAAATGAATTAATTGAAAATGGTGATTTTTTACCTAGTTATATGTGGAATACTAATGGATGGCTATGTGATAAATTAGGTTATCATGTTGTTAGTCAGGTACAAAAATGTGTACCACAATTTAATGATTCAGATATTGAATCTAGTACACTTCATATGGTTATTAAAAAAGGCGATGCTACTGGAATGAGCGCTGTTGTTACAACTAAAACTTTAGAAGGAGTTACTATTATTTCTGAATGTATTGGTAAAGTATATTCTAGCAATGATTTTGATTGTAATAACTGGAGTATTGTTGGTGAACCAGATACTAATATGGTTATTAAAAGGCCTTCAACAGTTGAATTAACATGTGCAACTATTGTAAATAGAATTGAAGATGTTATAAATGCTGAAAGTGGTTTTGTTCCAACAAGTAGAATGGGCGAGTTAAAAAAATAGATTAAAATTATTTTTAATCTTTTTTTGTGCCAATTTACATTTTTACAATTTGATGATATAATGATATAGAGGTAAAAGATATGAAGAAGATTGTTATATGTTTTTTGATGATATTATCAATGACTATTTTTAATATAAAAGCTGATACTTGTAATGGTTATGAACTTAGAGTAAGAGATAATTTAAAAAAAGAAGAGGTAATAAATTGTTATACAGATTATTCAGAAGCTAAAAAAGCAATGAATGATTATCAAACTGATGATAAACATGTTAGTGTAATATATAAAAATAATACATTAATAAATGCAAAATATGCTTTTGTTAAATTAGATGGTTTTTCAAGTATATTAAATACTGATGGATATGGTGGTTTAACATATATTTACGAGAATGCTAGCGATTTAAAAAACAGAAGATATAGATATACTTATATTTCTGGTGACTGGGGTGGCGATGCTGCATT
>CAJKKJ010000087.1 GCA_905200435.1 uncultured Bacillota bacterium
TTTCTGTAAAAGATAAAATAATAAATGCTGGATATAGTTTACTTAGATATTTATTCTTGTTTATGGTATTAACATTTGCATTCCCTAAATTATTAAAATACATTAAAACAAAATATGTATATAATAATGCTGGCGAGTATTTAACAACATGTGGAACAGGTGTCCTTGGAATGTTTATGTTCCCAATAATTGCAATTCTTTTATTAATATCTAATATAGGAGTAAGTGTTGGATTAATTATGTTTGTATTATATTTTATATTAATGTATATGACAACAATTACATCTGGTTATATTTTGGGTAATGTAATAAGCTCTAAAATAATAAAAAAGGAATTAAATGATTATTTAGTGGGACTAATTGGTATAGCTTTAATTGTTATATTAACTTATATTCCATATTTAGGAACATTTATTGGTTTAATAAGCTTATTATTTGGATTTGGAATTATTATTAAATTATTAATAAATCGTGAAAACAGGACTTTATAGTTCTGTTTTTTAATGATATAATAACTTTAGGTGAAGAGAAAATGATCAAAGAAAAACTTTCGTTAGTTCCACATTTGCCTGGGTCATATCAAATGAAAGATAAGTATGGAACTATAATATATGTTGGAAAAGCAAAAGATTTAAAAAATAGATTAAGTTCATATTTTCATGGAACACATACTGGTAAAACAGCTAAATTAGTTGAAGAAATAGCTGATTTTGAATATATAGTTGTTGGTAGTAATGAAGAAGCTTTAATACTAGAAATTAATTTAATAAAAAAATATGATCCTAAATACAATATTTTATTAAGAGATGATAAAAGTTATCCATATATAGAAATAACAAATGAAAAAATACCTCGATTAATGATAGTAAGAAGTATAAATAGGAAAAAAAATAAAGGCAAATTATTTGGTCCATATCCTAATGTAAGTGCTGCTAGAGAAACTGTTAATATGTTAAATAGAATTTATCCACTAAAAAAATGCAATACTTTTCCTAAAAAGCCATGCTTATATTATCATATAGGAGAATGTTTAGGGTATTGTGCTTTTGATGTTCCTAAAGAAAAGATAGATAATATGATAAACGAAATAATAAGTTTTTTTAATGGAGATTATAAAGTAGTTACTCAAAAAATAGAAGAAGAAATGTATAGAGAAAGTAACTTATTACATTTTGAAAAAGCAAAAGAATTAAAAGATTTACTAGATAGTATCAATGTAACAGTTGCTAAACAAAAAGTTGAAATTAATGATAAAAGAAATATTGATGTTTTTGGCTATTATGAAAGTAAAGGCTATTTAGCAATTCAAGTATTATTCATAAGAGGCTGTAAAATTCAGGAAAGACATAAAACTATAATTCCTTTATTAGATGATATAAGTGAACAATTAAGTAATTATATCGCAACATTTTATGATAGTGGAGTTATAAAACCAAATTTAATAATTGCACCTGATTTAGTAGATGAAAGTATAAAATCATATTTGAATGTAAATATTGAAAAACCGGTAAAAGGTATTAAGAAAAAACTAGTTGAAATGGCTAATGAAAATGCCGAAATATCTTTGAATGAAAAATATGAATTAATAAAAAGAGATGAAGAGAGAAGTGAAGGAGCGAATAATGAGTTAAGGAATATATTAAAATTAGAAAAATTAGAGAGAATTGAAATTTTTGATAATAGTAATTTATTTGGTGAATTCAATGTATCGGGAATGGTTGTATTTGTAAACGGTAAACCTAGTAAAAAGGATTATAGAAAATTTAAAATTACTTTAGATGTAAATGATGATTATGGAACAATGAGAGAAGTAATATATAGAAGGTATTATAGATTGTTGCTTGAAAAAAGTAAGCTTCCTGATCTAATAATAGTTGATGGTGGTATTGGTCAGATGCATGTTGCAAGAGAAGTGATTGATTCATTAAACTTGAATATTCCTGTTGTTGGATTAAAAAAAGATGACCATCATAGAACTAATAAATTACTTGCTTTTGAGCCAATAGAAGAAATAAACATTAAACAAGATAGTTTGTTATTTTTATACCTAGAAAGAGTGCAAGATGAAGTTCATAATTTCACAATTAATTATCATAAACAAATAAGAAGTAAAGGTTTATTATCAAGTACTTTGGATAGTATTGAAGGAATTGGTAGTAAAAGAAGAGATGAATTATTAAAAAAATATAAATCATTAAAGAAAATGAGTGAAGCAAGTGTCGAAGAATTGAGTGAAATTGTACCAAAAGAAGTAGCTTCAAAATTGAAAAAATTTTTAGAAAATTTAAATAACATTGTTTGACTAAATCCAATAATAGTGGTATCATATTAGTCTATGTAAGGGGGAGTAGTTATGATAAACAATGGTTGGATTGATGCAAATGGTAATATAATTTCTGTTAAAGAAAATATAAATGAAAGTGCATTTAATTTTTGTAATAAATATTTGCCACCACGTGTAAAAAACATTCTTGATTTATATATAATAAAATACGGAAATATAAATGAAATTGAAAGAAAAAAAGATGTTTATGCTGATTTTCTTGTGATAGTTTTAGGATTTATAAAAATAAGCAATAATAAAGTATGTGTTCCTGAAAATAAATATGGGGAATACTCAAAAAAATATAAAAAAATATATGATCATTTTGGTTTTAAAGAAATGATTTATCCTAAATTAATTTATAATAGAACTACATGTGAATTTGTTAGTTTTAATGAGAAATCTATGTTATTTCAAAAAAAAATTGCTAGCTAAAAATTATTAAAAAAATTATAAAAGGTACTTGAAAAAAGTGTCTTTTTTTAGTATCATTTATATGAGGGTAGAAAGGGAACATGAAAATTTTTTTGTGTTTCCTTTTTATAAAAGGGAGGTTTATATGAGAAAAAGTGAATTTTTAAAAATAATCAAAAAAATGATTATGACAAATGAATTAAATACAAGTGTTGAAGAAATATCAGCTAAACTTGATATTCCCGAAGAAAAATGTATTGAATTATTAAAAGAATGTGGCATCGATATTTTAAACGAGTGTGTAGAAGATTACTTAAATGAAAGTGCTGATATAAGTATTGATGATAAAAAAAATAGAGTTTTAGGATATTTGAGAAAAGAAACAAGTATTAAAACAATAGCAGAAAATATGAATTTAAGTGAATTAGAAGTTTCTGGAATTATAAAAGAATTAAAAGAAGATGGCTATAATATTTTCCATATAATAAGAAATGGTGAAGAAGTAGCGCATAATTTAGGTAATGAAAGTTTGAGAAACCAAACAATAGTTGAATTACCAATAAAAAATGAATTTTCTTTTTTGGCAATATCTGATACAAGATTATGTTCATATAATGAACAAATGAGTATTCTTAGTGAAATATATAAAAGGGGCTTTATATTTGGTGCAGATTTTGTATTACATATGGGTGATCTAACGGAAGGAATATATACTAATAACTATTTAAAAGATACTGTATTTGCCCATGATACAGAATCTCAAAAAGAATATGTTGTAAATAACTATCCATATATTCCAGGCATGCCAACTTATTTTATAATTGGTGATCATGATGAAAGTCATATTAAAGCAAGTGGTGAAAATATTGGAAAATTAATTAGTAATGAAAGAAAAGATATGAATTATGTTGGTCAAAGAAGGGGTATTATAAAAGCTGGAAACACTAATATATTAATGCGTCATCCTAATGGAAAAGTTGCATATACAATGTCATATAAATCCCAAAGACATATTAATGCTATGCGAAGTGAAGATAAAGTAAATGTTATATTAAATGGACACTGGTGTTATATGGATGAATATGTCTTAAGAAAAATCCATCAATTTTCTATTCCAAGTATTGTTGCAACAACACCAGAGATGGATTTCCAAGATACACCAAATACAATAGGAGCTTATATTATAAATGTAAAATTAGATGAAAAAGGTAATTTTTTAAAAACAACAAATAGAAAAATGGTTTATTATCAAACATTAAAAGAAGATTATAGAAGAATTAAGCCACTTATTTTAGACGAAAAATCATCTGAATATGAGAAGATGTTAGTATTAAGAAATGAGGTAAAATAATGTATAACGAAGAAGAATATAAAAGATTATTTAAAGTAATAAAAAATGGAGTTGAATTAAATACATTAGCGCTAGAACTAAATTTAAAAACTGTTGAAGTTAGTGGACTTATTGAAGCTTTAAAAATAAGAGGTTATGATATTGATTTAAGAGTTAAAGGAGATAAAATAGTTGTTTATAAAAAAAATATTGTTAGAACAACTAAACATATTAAACCAGAAATTGAGAGTTTAAATCATATTAAACTTTGCCTTTTATCAGATACCCATTTATGTACTAAAGAACAACAATTGGGAATTGTAAATGAAATATATAAAGAAGGATATAAAAGAGGCGTGAATATTTATCTTCATAGTGGAGATGTAATTGATGGTGATTTTACTAAAATAAGACCTGATCAAAACTATCAAATTTTCCGAAGAGGATTTGATGAACAAGTTGAATATGTAATAGATTATTATCCTAAAGTTAAGGGAGCAAAAACATATTTTATTGAAGGATCACATGATCAAACACATGTTAAAAATGGAGGCGCTACTCCTGGTAAATGGATTAGTAGAGTAAGAAAAGATATGATATATATGGGAACTCCTGAAGCTACTATAGTTTTTGGTAATACCAAAATAAAACTTCAACATCCAGGTGGAGGATGTGCAAGAAGTTTGTCTTATAAACCTCAAATTGCAATTGATGCAATGGGAAGTGATGATAAACCGAATATTTTTATACAAGGACACTTTCATAAAGCTTATTCTGGAATGTATAGAAATGTTCAATTTTTCTTAGTACCTTCTACTATGAATCAAAGTGGATTTATGAAAATGAATAATTTACAGAGTATAATTGGAGCTTATTTTGTTGATCTATATTTAGATAAAAAAGGCCATATTGAATATATGGATACTGATTGCTTTTTATACGATAAAAATGATATTGATGAAAATGATTATAA
>CAJKKJ010000088.1 GCA_905200435.1 uncultured Bacillota bacterium
TATAATTTATACATAGAAGTCAATTCGTATGTATAACAAATTTTTTATTTGGTAATTCAATTTCTTTTCCATCTTTTTTATCTTTAAGATTTGCTAATACTTTTATAATTGGGTTCAAATAATCTTTTGGAGAACATACTATAACCTTTTTTACATTTGTTTCATTTATAATTTCGTTTATAATTGGAACCATATTTTCAAATGCAATTAAATATTCACTTTCAGTAGAATTAATGTATTTTATTAAATCTTTACCTTTTGCTCTTAAATCAATCCAGGAAGCAGTACAACCTATTTTGGAAAGTGCAAGCAAACACTCTTGTACAACTGGCATATTAATTGTTAATATTGACACTGTTTTTCCTTCTCTCAACCCCTCATTGTAAAGAGCAGCAGCTAACTTATCAGCAGATTCAAAAAGTTTACCATAAGTCATATTGCACCCCATAAATCCAGTAGCATATAGTTTTTCTTTCCCAAAACTTTCATTTTTAATTAATGAATACATTGTTTGATTTAAATTAAATTTTTTTATTGGTTCTTTTCTATAATATTTACTTATATCAGTTTCAAACATTTTTATTCCTTTCCCAGTCCATCAAACTAGACTATTTAGTTAATTTTTTTACTTTTTTATCTTTTTCTTGTAATGGTTTAAAATCCAATTTACCACTAGCTGTTCTAGGTAATGGTTTATCATAAAATTCATAATACCTTGCAACATTACTATCCCCAAGAGTATTTTGTATTAAATTATCAATTTTTCTTTTTAAAGCATCAATATTGCAATTTTTGTCTCTTAAATAAATATGATATTTTGGTACATATTGTAATTCGTTATCTTCTAATTTTGTGACTATTGCTTCTTCTATTTCTGGTATTTCACTTAATTTATCTTCAATTTGCTGAGGATATACGTTTTCTATACCACAAACAAAACATCTTTTTAATCGATCAATATATTCTATTTCACCTTTGCTATTTAATCTTACAATATCTCCTGTAACTAACCATTTTTGATTATCTTTTTCAATAAAAACTTTTTTATTTTCTTCGGCATTATTATGATACCCAATCATCATACCAGGACCAGTAACACATAATAATCCTACTTCACCAATATTTAATTCTTCATAAGTCTTTGGATCAACAACCATTTGGTTATTGAATGGTATTATAGTTCCCACTACATGATCAGAGCTTTTTTTGCCTTTTTTAACAGCAACTGGAGCCCACATTTCTGTCATTCCAAGACCATTCCATAGGTTGTCAGATGCACCAAGTTCTTTTAACATCATATTCATTACAAGTTCTGTAAATAATTTTAATTGTTCTCCTCCGGAAACAGCCATTTTCAAAAATTCTAAAGATAATTTTTTTCTATCTGCTCTTTCAAGAAGAACTTTTAACTGTTTTAAATAATCAACATAGTTTTCATTATTACTCAAAGTAAAATCTATTTTTTTAAAATTAGGATCGATTTCCATAAAAACACCATTTATAAAATGTTCCCATTGAATTGGACCAGCAAATAATCCGGCAGGCTTTATATTGTAAAACTCATCTTTAAATAAATTGGGTAATCCTTTCAATGTTAATGCAACATGATAGTTAGAAGTTAAAGCAAAGTGAAGCGATAACTTTCCAAATGCAATAAATTGGGGCAAATTACCCATAAATATATCTCCTGGCTTTAATTCGGTAACAAAATCTAATGATCGTACAACACAATTTATACCATTACTATCAAGCTCAACACCTTTATGAATTCCACTACTTCCACCAGTGAACATAATATCACTAATTTTATTTTTTTCATAAGGTGGAAATATAACATCTTGAAAATCTTTACCGTTTTTTAAAACGTATTTTAGTTTTTTATCAAGTTTAAAAACATTATTTCCATTTATAAAAGACTTAATATTATAGAGTATTTTTAACTTCTTGTCATCAATTGACATTGTTAAAGGAAATGTAATTACATCAATATTATCAAATGCCTTTGCTTTTTTTAATTTACCATAAGCATCATTAATACCGATAAACATTTTAGGTTTAACCATTTCCAAATCTTTTAACAGCATATATTCACTAGAGAAAGGATTTATAGGGCAATTAATCGCTCCCAATTTATTAAGTGCATATGATAAATATATTGATTCAGGTGTATTTAATGTAGATGTAACTATAATATCATTATTTCTTACGCCTCTTTTATATAAAGCTCTGGCATATTCATCAATAATACTATGAAGTTCACCATAAGTAATACTTTCATTTTCAAATGAAAGCGCTACTGAATTCATATAATTTTTATTTCTTTCATACAAAAAATTGTATGATGTATCATTAGGTAATTCAGCATTTTTAAATTCTTTGCCAAATAAATTTTCATTTAAATTCATTTCCGATGGTTTTAACATATATTCTCCTTTTTTACAAGGGTTATTATACTATTTGAACTTTATAAAGTCAAACATATTTAATTAGCAATCCATCATTCTTTTTTTATCATGTAAACTTATTATTTTTTTACATTCTTCTATATTAATATATGGTTTTATATATTTATTAGAGTAATTATAATAGTTGGAATGTATTATCCATCCATTATAACTTATCATACTATATGCATTATGAATGTTTATATATTTTTTCTTATATATTCTTTTTACTTTTCTTTTTATTTTAAAAAAAATTTCTCTTCTTAATTTTATATAACCTCTATAAAACTTATATCCTATAAAATCTATAAATCTATTATCAACTTTAAATAAACTATAGTTTTCTTTTAATTTTAAATTTTCTTTTTTTAAATACTCTTCTATTAGTATTCTTGCTTTATGTAAGTTCTTTTTATTATTACTGAATAAAACCATATCATCAGCATATCTAATATAGTATTTAATTTTTAAATTTTCTTTTATATAATGATCTAAATCGGTTAAGAAAAAATTGGCAAACCATTGTGATGTATAGAATCCTATTGGTACATTTTCTTCTGAATCAATTATTGTATTTAATAACCATAATAATTCTTTATCTTTAAACATTTTTTTAACTTATTTTTTAATATTTCTTTATCAATACTTGGATAATATTTTTTGATGTCTAACTTCAAACAATATTTAGTATTTTTTCTATCGCATTTTAGTATTTTTTTTAGGTATTTTGAACCATAATATACTCCTCTTTCTTTTATTGAAGCACATGAATAATAATACATTCCTTTCATTAAATACGGTTCTATTATATTTATTGAATATTTGTATTATTGACATCCCATTCTTTTTATCACTATACATATTTATTTTATCTTCATAAGTTAATTTTGACATATAAAAACCTCGTTTCTTATGTCCAAGAAACGGGGTTCAGTTCATTTTAGAACTTTATGATATTAAACTTCCTTTTACTACATTACTATTTGCTGATTTAGTTGCAATCATTTGATCTACTAATGATTCTGTTTCAGATGTATAGTTTACAACTATTTTAGCACCTGATTCAGTTGATGCACCAGAAAACATATCTGTATAATTTGTAACATTTGCACTTGTTATATTAATAGTTGTTGTTAGCTTCGCGCAATTTTCAAATATTCCATCAGTGTCAGAATCAGAAAACAACGTTACATTTTTCATATTAAAATTATCAATGTCTAATTTTTTTAATTTGCTACAATTATAAAACATAGCAGTCATATCTGTTACTTTTGATGTATTAAAGTTGCCTAGATTTAACCTTTCTAACAATGTGCTATTCCAAAACATATAACTCATATTTGTTACTTTTGAGGTATTAAAACTGCTTAAATCTAAAGATTTCAATCTACAATTATAAAACATAACGCTCATATTTGTTACATTTGATGTATTAAAGCCGCTTATATCAATGTCACAAATAATATTTCTAAACATAAATGACATATCTGTTACTTTTGAGGTATTAAAACTAGATAAATTCAAATATTTTAACGATAAACATGTTTGAAACATCGCACACATATTTGTTACGTTTGATGTATCAAAACCGCTTACATCTAGTTCAAATATTTTATCACATTGATTAAACATATCTTGCATATTGGTTACTTTTGATGTATTAAAATTATTTATATCAAGATTTTTTAAATTGCTAACTGCGCCGAGTGGCATTTGAAACATACCAACCATATCTGTTACTTTTGATGTATCAAAATTACTTAAATCCAAACTTACCAAGGATGAGCACCCATCAAACATCAAACGCATACTTGTTGCTTTTGATGTATTAAAATTATTATTAAAATTAATTTGTACTAAATTTGATTTATATTTGTTATTCTCATATTTAAAAGACGAAAATATTCTATTACAATTTATAGGTGCAAATATTGGTGCTTCACTTACTATATACAAATTATATAATGATTTAGTTGTGTCTGTGCTGTCTTTTAGACCACTATCTACTAAATATGCATATACTTTCTTTTTTTGACTTGTACTATATGACACATCCCAACATAAATCAGAATCACCAGTACAACTACTTGGTAAATTACTTAAATCATTTCCAAAGGTAATTGTTCTTATATATGGTTTATATGTATTGCTCCAAAACTCTGTTCCTCCTGTTGTTGAATCATACCCATTCTTCATCATTGCATATTCACTTATCTGAACTGCATTTACATTTATACTTGCATTAAAAGATTTATTTATATATTTATTATCTTCTTCATCACTTATAAATGGATTCCAGTACCAATATATTGTTAATTTTTCTTTATTTGTTACACTTCTCTCTAAAAATGAATAATATTTATGTAATTCACTTTTATGGTCACTTGTTGTATAGAACTTTAAATTAGTTGGTAATTCTGTATCTCCAGTTCCTCTATCTATACTTAGTGTCGCATACATATCAACTGTACTTCCACTTGCATCCATAACAACATCAAACGATCCACTATCCCCCGGATTCAT
>CAJKKJ010000089.1 GCA_905200435.1 uncultured Bacillota bacterium
TTGTGTTATATTTTTTTCATTTCTACATTGTGCAATAAATTTTCCTATTTTTACTTGAGCCATAATAATTACCTCCTACAATAAGGATAGTATATTTTATAAATTTTGTTTTTACCATAGATGTAGAATACAATATGGGATGTTTGTTAATCATCTTAATTTTATAACTGCAATCTCTGGTCTATTAAATAGCCTTATACTGATTGGATAATTCCCAAGTCCACTTGATACATATAAATAAGAATTATTTATACTATATAATCCTTTAATATAATTTGTTTCTACATTTAATCCTTTTTGTACTATTTCTGGAAACCATATTCCTCTATTTATTATTGCACCTAAAAATGGAAGTCTAACTTGTCCTCCATGTGTATCTCCACATAATGATAAATCAATTCCAAATTGTTCAAATTCTTCAAAGTTTGAAATATGTGCTAATAAAATGTTGTACTCTTCTTTATTAATTTCAAAAGCATTTTTCAAATCAAAAGTTGCTGAATAGTACTGATTTGTTATACCATATAAATTTATTTTTGTATTTTTTATGGCTATTGTTTCTTTTTTATAATCTAGAACATTTACTTCGTTATCTTTTAAATTTTGTATGAATTTTTCATCACAATCATGTTCTCCATTTACAAAATATACTTTATATGATTTTGCTAGTTCTTTGAGTAGCTTTAAAGCTATTTGTTTGCCTTTTTCATCTTTTGCTGTATACATATCTCCTGTTACACAAATAATATCAGGTTTTTCTTTTTCTATTTTTTTAATAAGTTCTTTGTTATTTCTTCCAAATGAACTTCCATGCAAATCTGATATTTGAATTATGGTTATTTCATCTACTATTTTTTCACTTTCTATTATTTCATAATTAGTTTTAATTGTAAATGTATTAAAATACCATATTATCAAACCTGCACATATTATTATTATTAAAATAATAAATTTTTTCTTTTTCATTTTTACCTCATTTACTTAATTCTATATAAAACTCAATAAATTCATTGTCATTTTTAGCATAAATTTTTCCATTATGTAGTTCAATAATTTGCTTTGTAATTGCAAGTCCTAATCCTGCTCCCCCTGTGCTAGATGTTCTTGATTCATCTGCTCTATAGAATTTATCAAATATTTTTTCCAATTTGTATTCTGGAATTTTATCTCCTTTATTTTTAAATACAATTTCTATTTTATCTTCATATTCTTTTATATCTATTTTTATAGTTGTATTTAGATAACTATAATTAATAGCATTCTTTAATAAATTTCCAAATGCTCTTGCTAACTTATCTCCATCTCCCATAAATTGAATAGCTTTCGGCTTATTTAAAATACATTCTAACTTTTTTTCTTGTAACATTGGATAAGATTCTTCTACAAGCTGTTCTAACAAAAATACCAAATCTATATTTTGTTTAGTAATAGGCATTGATTGTAAATTATATCTTGTAATATCAAAAAATTGATTTGTAAGTTCTTCTAATCTTAAAGATTTTTTTAATGCTATATCCATATATTTCTTTTGCAAATTTTCAGGTATTTCTTTTTCATCAGTAAGCAAAGTTAAATATCCTATAATTGATGTGAGTGGTGTTTTTAAATCATGTGCCATATACATTATTAAGTCATTCTTTTTTTGCAATGCTTCTTTTGCCTTATTTTGATTTGACACCAAATCAACTCTTATATTGTTCAATTTGCTTTCTAATAGTATTAAATCATTTGATAACTTTACTTCCTTCTCTGGTTCTTTTATTATCTGATCCATAGCTTTTATTATTTCTACCATATTATTACTTGTATTTCTGATAACAAAAAAAGATATAATTGCAAATATTACTAAATATGTAATTCCAAGTAAGATTATCTTATTTGCTACGCACCAATAGTATATATCTCTACTTACACTTGCTAAACTGTCTGCTAGTTCATCATTATACACTCCATCTATTAATACTGAAAATGATATAATCGCAACTAAACTATATAATAATATTTTTATGACAGATTTTCTTGCTATACTATTTTTTAATTTTATAAATTCCTCATTTTTCAATTTTATATCCAACTCCCCATACTGTTTTTATAAATTTAGGATTTTTTGTATTTTCTTTTAACTTTTCTCTTATTCTTCTAATATGCACCATTACCGTATTATTATTTTCTAAATATTTTTCTTTCCATACTTTTTCAAATAGTTCTTCAGAACTTACTACATTTCCTCTTTTTTGTGCTAAATATAATAATATATCAAATTCCATAGGTGTTAATTCAATTTGCGTTTCATATAACCTGCAAATATGCTTATCTTGATCTATTTCTAATCCATTTATATAAATAATATTTTCTTCGCTTTTTTCATTGTATTTTGTATATCTTCTATATGCAGATTTTACTCTTGCAATTAATTCCAATGGGTTAAATGGTTTTGTAATATAGTCATCTGCTCCCAAAGTTAAGCCTTGTATTTTATCTTTATCTTCAATTTTGGCAGTTAGCATTATTACTGGAAAGTTGAGTCCTTTATCTCTTATCATTTTACATATTTTAAATCCATCTACATCTTTTATCATTACATTTAAAATTGCAAAATCTAATTTTTGATTTTCGATACATTTTAGTGCTTCTTTAGAATCATAAAATTTAAAAACATTATAGTTTTCATTCTTCAGATAAACTTCCACCAAATCTGCAATTTCTTTTTCATCATCTAATACTAAAATATTCATTTTTCCCCCTCATTTCTGTTTCAATATTTTATCATAATTTTTTAATATTTCCAACACTCTTATTGCTTTTAAGGAAATGTTAAGATTTATTTAATTATTTCTTAAAACTTATTTCTATTCTGAGTTTTATACTAGAAATATATTAAAAGAAAAAGGAGAAAGTAAAATGAAGAAAAGAAAAATATTAATGTTATTAATAATAATTTTGGGAATGTTTATATTTTTTAGAAATATCTCGTTTAATAATATCTCTTATAGATTAAATAAATTTGTTTCTAAAATAACTAATACTTCGGAATATAAAGCAATAAAGCAAGATATAAATAAAAATTATTCTGGAATTGGTCAAGAAAAAGTAAAAAATAAAGATGGCTATTTTACTACATTTACTACTATTGAAAATCATAAAAAAACTTATATTGAATATAAACAAAATGCTGATTCTTCTTGGAGTAATAATCAATATTGGGGTGGTACTATGGCAGAAAATGGCTGTGGCATCACTGCACTTGCAACTATTTTAAGTGGATATAATAAAAATTATACTCCAGAAGATCTTAGACAACAATATTATCCTAAATTAAATTATGACATACTTTCAAAAGAGTTATCTAATACATTTAATATTAAAAATACAGATTTTTACTATGATAGTGTTCATTTATCTAAAGAAAAATTGCAAGAGCATTTAGAAACAAACCGACCTATTTTAGTTTGTGTATGGAATCAGCCTCATGATAATCGTTGGACAACTAGCTCACATTATATGGCTTTACTGGCAACAGATAATAATGACATGGTTTATATTTCTAATCCTAATGGTGGAAAAAATGATAGTAAAAGTTCAGGTTGGTACAAGTTCAAAGAGATAACTCCTTATATCGCAAAAGCTTTATATATAGAAAGTTATAATTAAAAGACAGCAAAAAGCTGTCTTTATTCGTATTTTTCATAATTATAATAATTTATTTTTCTCTATAAAAAATCACCAAATTGTAATTTGTGTTTATCATTGTATTAAAAGGTAACTTTTTCCCTTATTTTATATGTTTACTCAATGAGTACCAACACATTTAATAATAATATCTTCAATATCATTAATTGAATCTTTACAATCCATATCAATCCATTCTTTTATTATTGCCATAATTCCATTGATATAAAAAGTAAGTAAATAACCTTTCTCTTTTTCAACAATATTAAATCTATCCAAAATTGGATTAAGAATATAATATTTTAAATGATTATATTTATTATTTACCTTCATACCACTTGGGTTATTAAAAGAGGCCTTAAATATTTTTTTGTTTTCTTTAACAAAACTTAAATATGGTGTTAAATACTTCTTTTCAATCAATTTTAAATCTTCAAGTTTTGAATTTTTTATTTTTTCTATAAACTCTTTAGTATTCTCATTAAAATAGTTCATAAACTTTTTATTTATATAATTCATTGTTTCTTCTACTAAATCGTTTATATTTTCATAATGAAGATAAAATGTTGATCTATTTACTCCTGCTTTATTACATATTTCTTTTATAGTTATATATTCAATATCTTTATTTTCTAATAAATAGATTAATGCTTCATCAAAAAGAATAGCAGTATTAAAATACTTGCTTTCATTTTTATTCATTTAATACTGCATCTCCCTTCCTATTTTTCACTTTTTGCGATTTCATTTGCTAATCTTATTATATCTTGTGCATATTTTTCTTTTGAATTTTTAAGTATTTTTTTGTAAGAGAAATAATTTGTACTTACACCAATTATTCCAAAGATGCCAATTACAATGCCTAATACTGTAAATTTTCCATTTCCAATAACATTCATAGATAAACTCATTCCCAATCCTAAAATCAAACTCATAATTATTCCATTTGTGTACACGAATATATCTGCTGGTAATTTTGCCTTTCTATCTAATTTTTTTAGTGCTATTACTTTTGATTCTTTTTTTGCTGAATATTCATTTGCAATATGCTCTGCATAGATCTTATCTGTATTCATAGTAAATACCTCCCTTTCCGTATTTATTTTAACAGGTTTGGTATTTGCTTTGAACAACATATTTTTAATAATGTGTTGAGTTGGTTAATTTTATCTATAACTACAGTAGTTCAACTTATTCTCCCCATATAAATTACTATTTTTCTAACTAATTACTAAATTGTAATTTTTTAGTCTATTAACTT
>CAJKKJ010000090.1 GCA_905200435.1 uncultured Bacillota bacterium
AAATATCACCTTTTTTTAATACAATTGGCGCAACTTCAATTGTTTCTATCATATCACTAGTAATTAATGTACCAGGTTGAATTTTTTCTTTTGCAACTGGGATACCTTTTACAGGTGTTACCTGTACTTGTATTGCTTTATTGTATCCCCAATAAAGTAAAGCAATAACTGCTACTATACCAATAACTGTTACAACATTCTTATTGGTAAAGAATCTTTTAATTGAAACCAAAATATTCATAAATTCCTCCTTTAATATGGTGTTTCAAATATTGCATCTAATTTATTTACAATGTCAAAATTATATACATCGTTTATAACTGCACCAGATTCCATACTGGAAACTTTTATACTTACCTTTGGTGGTACTTCATTGACATCATAAACTTCAATTAAATATTTTCTTGATAGATTAGCACTTTGTGCAAATCTTCTTATAAAACTTTCAACAAATTTTTCTTTTATTATTTTTATATCGCCATCTGTTTTTCTGTAATACCCTAAATCTACTGCATCCCACATAGAAGCTTCTGTTACTTCTTTTAAAATGTAATAGTTATGTTCTGAAGTATTTACTATTCTTTGGAAGAAGAATACTGCTGTTAAGCAAACAATTCCTACGACTACGACAAACCAAGCCCACATTGTTTCTTTCATTTCTAACCTCCATTCACTGTTAAATAGCCTTTACCAACTAATTCGTTTAGATAAGAACTTTTACAGTTTTCTCCGTTTGTGCATGTTAAATTATCAAATGAACCATAATCAACATTTCTGTTATCTTTTCTTATTTCTTTTATTTTTGCAGGATCTAATTCAATTTTATATAAAGGTTCTAGACTATAAACATCTTCTGTTTTAGCGCCTCTATTATTTTCTATATATGTTTTTGCATTATCATTTTTATTCCAATTATCCCCAGGAGTTCTGTTAGGGAATGGATTATTTAAATCAATTGTACGATAAATTGCATATATACTTCCACCTGGTGGATTTGGTGTATCACAATGTTCTCCCACACAACTAGGATCTTCCGGATCAACTGGAGCACATATATTATCTGGACACTTTTCTACGTTATAGTGACATGCTTCACCATTTGTAGCATTTGTTGCATCTGAACATCCATAATTAATTGAAATGTTCTTAACACCAGTACTTGCATTAAAGCTTACTGGAAAATTACTTCCTACTGTTATATAACGATTTGGAGCAGCATCAGCAGCCATGGCGCAACTTAAATATGATTTACCATTTATATCAATACAACTAAATAAATCTGATTTTACATCCCAATGATATTCAGTTTCTATTTTTGTTACTTTATAGAACATAAACGACATTGTAGAAGTTGAAGAAGGTCCACAAGCTATATCTGTATCCGGGCAACTATTATATAGTTTTATAGTCAAATTAGTATTTTTACTTCTAACCAAAGAAGGACCAGTTGATCCACCTGAAGCAATTAATTTTCTATATTCAGCACTTTGATCAAGTATTCTTCCGTATACCTCATCATCGTAACTAATTGTAACGTTGTCGCATTTCGCAATTGCAGTTGCATTTCCTTCATTTTCACAACTTTTAGCTGATGAAATCTGATTTTTCAAAGTTTCAACAACACCTTTTCTTAATTCAATTAATTCCTTCTTATATTCTTCTTTCATAACACAATTAGCACCATCAGCTCTAAAGCCATCTTTACACGCATCAGGATTAACATAATTATAATTTGGTTTAACATCATACTTCATACACTTTAATTCCGGCTTTTTACCATCTTCACTTACCAATTCCCACTTCAAACAATTGCTTGTATTAGAATAGCCATTTTGAATTCTACATTGTCCTTTATTAGAGTCATATTCTCCTTGTAAACATCTTGCATAAGATTTTTGATTTAGCAAATTGTTATATGCAGAAATTTTATTGGCATTTGCATCATAGCTTTTTTTCCAACCATCAGCATCAAATATAGTAACACATGTCCTATCATCTTTAAACGTAAGAATATGTCCAAACTCATTATTCCAAGTAAACTTTCCTCCTTGCTTTACGACATCAGGGTTAGAGCCAGTTGGAGCATAGAACTTTTTTTTATCAAAACAAATTTTTCTACAAAACTCAACACCAGTGCTAGTTGCCGAATTACCTAAAGCACTAATAATATCGCTAGTATTTTCTGCCCTTATAGCATTTGGATTTGCAGCATCAAGTGCACTTTCCAAGCATCCAAATGAGCACGAAAGTTTATTATGAGCTACTGGTCCACAACCTTGTGTTGAGCTCGAATCACCAATATCTCCACTAATATCATCATATCCAGGATAATTACTCATATCAGCACCATCGGGAATATGGAATGTGTAACTACCAGAACGTTCTAGTGTTTTTCCACCGCTCCACCTTCTGTAAGCATCTTCCGATTCCTTACAGTTCTTCAAGAAAACAAGAGTAATTTCTCTAGCATAAACATCAGTTACACTAAAAATTAATATTATGGTTAATAACAAATAAATTATTTTCTTTTTCAATTTTATCACTCCTTAAAAACCAATATTTCTTCTTCTAATAACTACAATAGAACCACCAAATATAATAGCAGAACCAATTACTATATATACAATATAGAATTTAGAACTTTTCTTTATATCAGGTTCATCAGGAACAACAGGAGTTTCCCTCTCTAAAATAGCTATTCTTTTTTTAAAATCATCATAACTCATATCAGTACTACGCCATCTATAACACAAATCACTATCTTTATGTTTCAAACACAAATCATCATTATAATATCTATTATAATATGGTGTACTAATAGATTTAACATATAAATCTTTATTTATACAAGCATCATAATATACACTACGTACACGATATTTAATTTTAGCTCCGCCTTTTATATTATTAATAACAATATCTTGACCACCATCATATCTATGGTTGTCATCATCAACAACATATAGCCCAGAATCAACACCAGTAATAGTTAATTTAAAACTAGCTTCATCATTAACAATATCATAGTCCAAATTAAAATTAACATTTGAAGCAAGATTTCTAAGTTCAGCTTTTATTTCATATGTACAAGCATATATATTAGGCAAGAAAAATAGACTACTTAATATAATTAATAAATATTTTTTCATCTCTTCTCTCCTTTCATTATAGCATATTATTCAAAATATTTAAATACTATTTTAAATAATATTTGTATACATTTCCACGAAGTGACAAGTTCAAATAAATCTCACTCGCACCAATAACATCTCGGTCAGTTTCAAAATAACAATAATCTTCATTCTTCAAAGGTTTTATCTCTTTAAGAACTACATTTGATTTCCTATTATCATAATATATAGTACCATAATTTGCAATTAAATTGCAATCATTACTTACAAATCTAATAACACTTTTACCATAATTACCATTTATTGACGGACTAACATAATAAGAACTAGTATAATATTTATTATTTACTTTATATATATATGGAACCAAAAATTTATTTTCAATACTAACTTCATCAATTTTAAAATCCAAATCACCTATAAATTTAGTTTGTAATTTAGCAGATTCATTAATAGTATAAGATCCCATAAATTTATCTTTTCTTAAATCAATACAATCTAACTTTTTTTCATAATACTTATTATTATTATTATCAGAATATATTAATTTTAAATCTTTTAATTCAACATCACTAGGTATCTCATAAACAAAATAAAAATCTTTATTTCCCTCAATCTTTGAATCATCATATCCATTTCCAAAATCAGTAAAATATTGATTATTAGATTTATTAGGTGTATATGATTTTTGTCCAATATACAATAACATATTAGCAATATTGAAATTTAAAGCATTAGTTCCCTTAACCCTAATATTAGTCTTAACAACTATAAAATTATTACCATTTATTAAATTACCTCTTATATTTCTATTATCAATATAAGCGTTTTCATATTTTATAACAAACTTACTAGCATTTATATTGTTATTTCTAACAATTATATGCGTATTAGTTTTAATATAAGTAATAATACTTCCTGTTATTAAAAGAACAAAAGAAGCAATAATTATATAGCAAAGTGTTTTATTCTCAAAATAAAAATACTTAACATGTCTTAATATTTTATTTACTTTAGTTTTTAATACATTACCATCAAATTCTAAATTTAATTCAACTTCTTCTCTATCAGCTTCAGATAATTGTAACCTAGCATAATCTTTTTCAAAATCAAATTTTTTAATATCAAATCCCGTAGCACGTGTAAATAGCATTGCCATCATAATAGCTTCAACAAAACATGTTACAAGCAATATATCATGAACAGCTTTTACAAGTCTTATATCAACTAAATGTTCCGTTAAACTATTCATTATGTTATTAGAAACAATAAACAATATTGTTAATAATACATAGGTTGCAATTTCAATTATATATAATTTAATACTTTTTTTCTTATATATTAAAACACCCATTACTATACTTAAGCCAACTATTAATAATATAGGCCATAAAACATTGATTCTTGCACCTTCAACTATATATGCACTAACAGTTGTTTGATTTGATGTTACATAATCATCAAAAAATTCAAATAGTGTTATATTACCTACTATAATTAGAAATGCTAAAAACAAAAATATTATATGGAATAATCTAAAGTGTTTAATAAAAAATGCATAAGGTTTTCTTACTATCAAATTAATCACCTATTTTCTAAAATTATTATACAATATTTTTTTTTAAAAGGAAAGAAAAACTGATAGAAAATTATCAATTTTTATATTTCTACCAGTTATATTTTCATAATCAATTTTTTATATTCTTCTGAATTTATTTTTTTAACTTTTATTTTTTTTATAATATTTACTACATTATAAACAGATATATCATCATTTAAATATAAA
>CAJKKJ010000091.1 GCA_905200435.1 uncultured Bacillota bacterium
TTCACAAGAAATGATTGATATTGATGAATTTATCGGGAGGTTGTAATGAAAAAATTAACGATAGGCTTATTTAATGATTCCTTTTTTCCAATGGCTGATGGCGTTATAATGGTTGTTGATAACTACGCTAGAGTTTTGTCAAAATTTGCGAACGTTATAGTTTTTGTTCCTAGATATACTGGAAAAGATTATGATGATTCTGTTTTTCCTTATAAGGTTGTTAGATGCCATTCTTTGAAGGTGCCATTTTTAGATTATTCGCTTCCTATTCCAAAACTTGATCGTAAGTTTGAAAAGGAATTGGATAAATATAAACTTGATATTGTACATATTCATTCACCTTTTACAATGGGGGAGATTGGATATAAGTATGCTAAAAAACATCATATTCCTTGTATTGCTACTATGCATAGCCAATTTAAACAGGATTTTGAAAAAGCTGTTAAATCTGAGTTTTTAGCTGAAAAATTAAATAATAAGTTAATAAAATTATTTAATAAATGTGATGAGTGTTGGGCTGTTAATAAGGAAGTTGCTAGAATTTATCATGAAGAATATAACTATAAATGTATGCCAAGAGTAATGAATAATGCTACAGAAATGTTACCTGTTTCTGATGTTAAAAAAGCACATGATTTTATTAACAAGAGATATAATATTAAAAAAGATGAAAAAGTTTTCTTATTTGTTGGTAGAATAAATACTCTTAAGAACATTTTGTTTATTGCTGATGCTCTTAAAGCTGTTAAGGAAAAGGCTCCTAAATTGAAATTTAAGATGTTATATGTTGGAGCTGGACAGGATGAAGAGAAACTTATGGATAAGATTGCTGAATGTGGACTTGAAAATGATGCTATATTATGTGGTAAAGTTACTAATAGAAAAGAACTTGCATATTATTATAGTAGAGCAGATTTATTTTTATTTCCATCTGTTTATGATGCATCTTCTATTGTTCAAATTGAAGCTGCTTCTCAAGGAACACCTGCTGTTTTCTTAAAAAACACAGCAACTGCTGCAACGGTTACGGATAATGTTAATGGATTTTTGTCTGATTATACTGTTGGTGCTTATTCTGATAAGATAATTGAAGTTATGACTAATAAAGAACTTTATGATAAAGTTTCTAAAAATGCTTACATTGATTTATATAAAACATGGGATCAAATGGTTAATAAAGCTTATGAACTGTATCAAGAAGCTATAGAAAAAAAATGTAATTAGATTACATTTTTTTGTTTACAATTTTTATTAGTAATAAGAATTCATATAAATTTCTATAGTATGTATATAGTAGTTTTTTTGGCATATGACCCATAAATATGTTTGGATCAAATATACAATTGAAGTGTCCTCTAATTAGTATGGCATTGTTTTTACAAATTAAATCGAATTTTGTTCCTGTATAATCTATGAAGTGGTTAAATGCTTCAAGTATTTCATTATCTAGTTCTATGTTATCACCATATAAGCAAAATCTTTTATAATTTTTTATTTTTTTTAGATTTATATTGTAATTATTGTTTTGTGGACATATCATAAAGTTTAAATTACTTTTTGTTTCGGTTATTGATATTAAACCACTAAATATTTGAAATTCATTTTTTATATTATTTGTTTCATTTCTATATGTACTTACATCATATATCCATGTATTATCTATTTTCATGTAATCTTCAGATATATATTTGGTATATTTTTTGTTATCTAAACCATCAAAGAATTTTAGGTATATGTCTTCATTTAAGCCTGTGCTACTTGAATATACTATGTTTTCATTTACACTATGTACTAAATCTTTTATTAGTTCGTTTTTAAAATAATTTACATAATTTATCATGTTGTCATCTTTTATTAGTTTTATTTGTTCACTTGCTGGATATTTTATTTTCCTTTTTTGTAATATTATTTTTTGATAATATATATATATTAAAATTACAATTACTGTTAATATATAAAAAATTGTTTTATAATTTTTATATACAAATATATAATTTAAGCTTTCTATAATAATTGTTATTATAGTTAAAAATAGGGCATAGTATTTTACTATTAGTATTCTTTTTTTGCACTTGTTCCTTAAATTGTTTAATTCAACTGAATGATTTAATAATAATTTTTCATATATTTCATCAAAGTTTTTCATATTTTCACCATAACAATTATATCTTTTTTTTTTAGTATTGTAAATAGTAGTAATTTTATATTGTTAAATGAATATTCCTTTGAAAAAAAGTAGAAAAATAGTTAATTTTTAATTCTAAAAAAATACACGAAAGTGTATTTTTATTTTATATAATAATTATCATCTTTAACATCAATTGTAACTGTGCTGTTGTATTTTATATTACCCTCAATAATATTGTTTGCAATTAAGGATTCTATATTACGGCTAACATATCTTTTAATTGGTCTTGCACCATATTCTGTATCATATGAGTTATCAACAATATGTTTTTTGCACTCATCTGTTAAAACAATTTTAATTCTTTTATCAGATAATCTTAATTGTATATTATTTATAATATTGTCAAGAATGCTATAAACAACATCTTTTGATAAAGGTTTGAACATAATTATTTCATCAATTCTGTTTAGAAATTCTGGTTTAAATGTTCTCTTTAAATCTTCATATACTTTTGATGTACCGTCATTTTCAAGAATATGTTCACTTCCTAGGTTAGATGTCATAATGATGATTGTGTTTTTGAAATCAACAGTTCTACCTTGACTATCAGTAATTCTACCATCATCTAGTATTTGAAGTAGAATGTTAAATACATCTTTGTGAGCTTTTTCGATTTCATCAAATAAAACTATACTATAAGGATTTCTTCTAACAGCTTCTGTTAATTGTCCACCCTCATCGTAACCAACATATCCTGGAGGAGCACCAACTAATCTTGAAACGTTGAAACTTTCCATATATTCACTCATATCAATTCTAATCATATGTCTTTCATCATCGAATAGTTCATAGGCAAGTGTTCGTGCTAATTCTGTTTTACCAACACCAGTTGGACCTAAAAATATAAATGAACCAATTGGTCTATTAGGATCTTTGATGCCAGCTCTTGCTCTTTTAATGGCTTCACTTACTAAATGAATAGCTTCATCTTGACCCTTAACTCTTTTTTTCATGTTTTCTTCAAGATTTAATAGTTTTTCTCTTTCGCCATTCATTAATTTACTTACGGGAACTTTAGTCCATTTAGAAATAATTTCGGCAATATTTTCATCGGTAACTGTATCACTTAAAATATTGTTTTCATTTATTTTATTTAATTCTTCAAGTTCCTTGTTTAATTCTGGTAATGTGCCATGACGAAGTCTTGCAGCTTTCTCTAAATCATAACTATTTTCAGCAAGCATTAATTCATGATTTGCTTTATCAATTTCGTTCTTTTTAGTACTTATTTTGGTATTTATGTCTTTTTCTGTTTCCCAGTCTTTTCTTAATTTATCAGCATTTGTTTTTAAGGTTGCTAATTTGTTGTCTATTTCTTTTGTTCTGTTTTTAGAAATATCGTCTTTTTCTTTTTTTAATGCTTCTTTTTCTATTTCTAATTGCATTATCTCTCTATTTAAATTATCTAGAGAAGAAGGAACTGACTCCATTTGAACCTTTATAGTTGCACATGCTTCATCAACTAGGTCAATAGCTTTATCGGGTAAAAATCTATTTGTAATATATCTATCAGATAGAGTAGCTGCTGCAACTAGCGCATTATCTTTTATATTTACTCCATGGAATACTTCAAATCTTGATTTTAAACCACGAAGTATTGTGATTGTATCTTGAACAGTTGGTTCTTTAACCATAACCGTTTGGAAACGACGTTCAAGAGCACTATCTTTTTCAATATATTTTCTGTACTCATTTAAAGTAGTAGCACCTATACAATGAATTTCACCTCTAGCTAGCATTGGTTTTAACATATTACCAGCGTCTAAAGCGCCTTCAGCACCAGCTCCTACAATCATGTGGATTTCATCGATGAATAGAATTATTTTACCATCACTTTCTTTTACTTTGTTAAGAACATTTTTTAGTCTTTCTTCGAATTCACCTCTATATTTAGCACCTGCTATCAAAGAACCCATATCTAGTTCCCAGATTGTTTTATTTTTTAAACTATCAGGAACATCTCCTTTTATGATTCTTTGCGCTAATCCTTCAACTATTGCTGTTTTACCAACACCGGCTTCACCGATTAGGACAGGGTTGTTTTTACTTTTTCTAGATAGAATTCTGGTTAGTGATCTAATTTCATCATCACGGCCAATTACAGGATCAACCTTATTGGCTTTTGCTGCTTCAACTATATCACGACCATATTTTTTTAATACGTCTTCATTATTTTCCATATTCATATTTCTCATCTCCCTAACTATACATTATACTCATTTTTTTGGCACTTGTCAATAGAGAGTGCTAATATTTTGAAAAAATGTATAAGAAGGAGTAATTATTTTGAAATTTTGTTTGAAAGAAATAAAAAAATAGTTTTTTAATACATAACTCATTCCGGATTTTGCGCGAGAATGTATAAAATCCGGAATAGGAAATTGTTTAAAGTTTATTATATAAGAGTTTTTTTTTATCCTAATCTATGATAAAATTATATTTAGAAAGAAGAGAAATTTATGCATAAAGAAAAGAGTATAAAAAGAGAAGCTGGTATGCTTGTTATTATGATGTTAGTAACTTTTATGGCCATGTTTGTAATATTATATAAAGGTTATAAAAATCAAAAAATAAATAATCAAATTAAAGAAGAGCAAAAGTAGGTGTAATATGGAATATCAAAAATTGGATAATTCTATTGTAGTATGTTCTAGTACTATAAAAAATAAAATATTAAAACAAAATAT
>CAJKKJ010000092.1 GCA_905200435.1 uncultured Bacillota bacterium
TAAGCCGTTGAGCGGTAGCGATTTTCAAGTCTGGCACCTGGATTTTAGCAGATAGGCATAGTAAGACCTCTAACCCAAAAAGTTCAAAAAGAACTTAATGAGTTAGAGGTCTAAGCTATATTAAAGGTTTTTTCAAGTCAGTATACCCTTCATTCCCTTCAAGTATCTGTATTTAGCTTACTCCGAAAAGATTGTATAGTTTAAGCTCATCCCTTGCCCTAAGCTCCATCCGAGAATGGATTATACAACGACTGTTATCATATCGCTATGTAACACAAGTCATCCCGTTCCGACCCTTCACTGGTGGTCGTCACCTCACGACGTAGTTATTTTTTTGCATAGCAAAAAAGCAACTACACACAGAAGTACAAACGGCGTAAATACAGAAATAATCCTCCTTCTGTCGGCTGTGTTTGAGTATTCCTCAAACTGTTTCTAGCATCGGACCAGCTATCCTTTTACGGTTTATAGAGTTACGGCATCCTCTCATTTTTCACAAATTATTTCACAACAATATGATTAAATGCTCTAGTTATCAAACTAGCAAACTTTATTTGAAATTAAAAAAGCCCTCTTCCAAATCAAGAAGAGGGTTGATTTACTTCATTTTTTATATTATAATTATTTTCATCAATAACTATAATGTAAATAGAAGTTCTCTAACGGCTCTCTTGATATTGGCGTATCAAAGTGAGTTTGGCTTTAACTTAGGTTTGGCGACCAAAGTTAAAGAGTTGAGGGCTTTTTTTAATTTTCCGAATATTTAAGTTAATTCAATTATATCTAAAATATATTTTTTTTACAACAAAAAATATGTCGTAACTACAAAATTTTATGTAGCACATTTCCAAAATATTGAAATTAAAGTAATTTTTAAAAATACTTTATTTATATAAAATTGTCAGACAACTTAATTTTTTAAGTCTAAACACCTTTTTTTTAGTATTTTCACTTTATTTTTTTAAGTTTACTATCTTTCATGGTTTTTATAACTTTTATAATTTCTTTATTATTTTGTATAGCTCTTATGTAATCTTCTATTAATGCAGATACAGTTGTATCCTGATTAATAGCAATATGCTTTATAGCTTTATGTAAATCACTATCTATGCTTAGATTTAATTTCTTTTTATTCATACGCCTACACCCCTATAATTATATAAATATACACTTATATAATTACAATTACATAAGTGTATATCCTCTTTTATTTTTAGGCTATGTTAGCTATCTTCGTGATAGATATGACATAAAAACAACCATGCCTTAGACTTTTCAATACATTGAATTATAAGATGTGGTTGTTTTTATGACTTATTATAAATTCTTCGTGATATAGTAATATTATTAAATCTACAGATTATAATTTATCGCTAATTTAAAAATTTTCATATTCTTTAGGTATCGGAATGTTAAATTCTTTACATAATAATTTTACATCATGAATATCACTTTCTCCAAATTCATACCCTAAGTGAAATAAGACTTGATTTTTAGCATTTATACAAGAAACCATAATATTTCCTATTTTTCCAACACCATCGAATATATTTTTTTGAAAAACTTCGCCTTCATAACATATGGTTCCATCACAGTTATCTTTAAACATGTGTAAATCAATAATTCGTAATTTATTATCAGACCAAATAGTATGCACTTCACTTGTATACTCCACTACAATTTCATTAAATCCTTTATTTTTAATTATTTCAATAAATTTATTATAGTTTTTTTCTTCTACAAATAAATCAATGTCATTATGCTGACGTGTTTCTTTTCCAAGTAAAGCATCTACACCCCAACCACCATCTAACCATATTTCTATATTATTATTATATGCCCAACTCAATATTTCACAAGCATCATTTATTCCAATCACTTTATCACCTCTAGAAATTTCTATTTATATATAATATTAATAATATCTTCACTTCACATTATATAACAATTGTGAACTTAATTATATTATACAAAGTATTCAATTATTTTCCAATTATAAAATGATTTCATTAATCACAAAGTTAGCTAACATAGCCTATTTTTATAAGTACAGGCATTTTTTAAACTCTAAATGAATAATATGAACTGTAAAGATGAATACGAGCAGTTCATAATTCATCAAGAATTTAAATCAAACAAAGCTATTTTGGACTAATTAATCTTATAAGGCACAAGCTCTGCTTGTGATTTTTTAATGTAAAAAAATTTTACATTAAGCCAATAAAACAAAAAAAGGTGACTAACCTAGTCACTATTTTTTATATAAAAAAAGAGCCAATAGGCTCTTAGAATGGTTGGTCATCATCTTCAACGTCAGCAATTTCAACTTGTTCAACAACTTCTTCTTTTTTCTTTGTTTTAGATTTTCTAGTTGTTTTCTTAGGCTCTTCATCTACCAATAAAGCTCCTACTACTTTTATAGCTTCTACGATAGCTTCAGAAGAGCTACAATTTAATTTTTCAGCTAAATCATCTATTGCTTTAACAGTTGAAGTAGGTAAACTGTAATTTTTTCTTTCTCTAGGCTCCTTTTCTTTAGACTTCATTACTATCTTTCCACCCTTTAATTCTAGTTGTTTTTTACTCATTTTTATCACTTCTCCTTTGCTTAAAAATTTTATTTTCATGAGTTATATACTATATTATACGATATTTTCACAAATTTTATAAGTATTTTTTGTGTGCAACTACATTATTTTTGTAGTTACTTATTTTTATTGCGTTTTTTCTATACTTAAATTATATACTTATTTTTTATGCGTGTCAATATTATTCAATTATTTTACTTAACTTTTTTAATTAATTTTATTGTGTATTTTTATACACAATATTTTTACACAACTTTATTATGTTTCTATTTTTTCAATTTTTCGCAATATTTTTACTTATTTTTAATACACAATTTTATTGTGTATTAAATTTTGTTTTTTATTATTTTTTATTATTTAAAAAAATTTTTTAATGTTTGATATTTTTTATTATTTATTTTTATTTTTTATTGTTTGTCGTGAAACCAGTATTTAAGCCATTTCCATACATTTAAATACATATTTTTATTATGTTTTACGACTCATATTATATTTATTTATTTTTAATACTTATTTTTTATACACAACTTTATTGTGTAGTATTTTTTTATTTTCAAAAATATTTTTTATTATTCTTTATTATTTTTCATCATTTTTTACTTATTTGTTGTGTACTTATTTTTATTGTGTATAAAAACTACACAACTTTTTTACACAATATTTTTACACATTATAATTAATTATTTTTTATACATATTTAAGTATATAATATTTTTACATATTATTTTTATATATTTTTCAATAAAAAAAGTGACTAAATTAGTCACCATTTTTTTATTAGTGACTAAATTAGTCCCCTTTTTTTTACTTATTTTCTATATATGTTTTATATAAATCATCCCTATTGTGACCATGTCCCAACTGTTCAGAAACACAGTCCCAAGCCTGTTTCGGCTCCATTCCTTCCTCTTTGCATCTGTCATATTCTTGTTGTGCAAATGCTTTACGTAAGCTATGTACAGAAGTATTATGGTCTTTATATTCTTGCATATTACATCTATCCATTGCTCTATTTATAGCTTTATTTATACTATCTGGTTGAATTGGAACAATCCTATCATATGGATTTTGGACACTATCTCTAATGTCTGAAAGCGTTTGAACGCTTTCTTTATTAGTTATATGAACATCTCTATCCCTTCCACCTTTGCCATCAACAACAGAAATAGTTGCAGTTCCATCAGCATTTATTTTAATATCTCTTTGCTGTAATTTTGAGATTTCTGAAACTCTCAATCCTGCATGATAACCTAATTGTAAAGCCTTCGCTCCATTGTCACTACGGCAATTATTAGACATATGATTATTTAATTTATTATAATCATTTGCAGACATAGTTTTAGACCTTAATTTTTCAGTATTATTAGAGGCCGCAGGCGTTACTGTATTTGTATAGTTTACATTAGCATTAGTATATGTATTATTTACCAACTTTTCTAACTTAGAAAATTTAGCTTGATATTGATTAATTGTAGCAGATGTACAAGTTTGAGCTTTTTCATTAAGAAAATTTTGTATATGATTTGAATTAATATCTTTCAATTCCTTAATTTCACTATGATTTTCTCTCATCCAATTTGAAAAATTTGCACTTACATCAATCAGACCTTTTCTATCAGCATAACTAAATGTTACAGAGCCTTTATTTCCATTCTCTGCTGGATTATTCTTAGTGCTATGTTTATCAGCTCCAAATTTACAACTCTGCTCTATTGCATATTTAAATTGATATTTTAGATTTCTAGCCATATTATCACCCCCTCTCACCTCGTATTTTCGATTCTAAGCTCTTGTTTTAAAGTTTTCGTATAATTCCTTTAATGTTTCTTCATTACGCATATATATTTTAAATTTTTCAAAGTCATCTATTTCTTCAACTTCCCAATCTTGAAGTATTTCTTCAGCTTGTTGTAACAAATATGTTCTAACAAGATTAGAAATATTTGTTCCAATGAAAGCTCTTTTTATTTTGTCATACTCTCCTTCAGATAATCTTATTTGAAGTACCTTATCCATTGCCATATATATTCTAACCCCCTCTCAGTCGATTTAAATGCGTTGTAATTACGTTGTAATTACAATTTTATTAATTATATTTAAATATATATAAATATATAAAAATTTAATGTAATTACATTGTCATTACAATTTTTTAAAATAAAGCTAAATGTTAATTTTAAAAGATTGAATGTTCCATATTTTTCACTTGGTCTACTCACTTCGTTCTGAAGATCAAGTGAAAAATATTGCACTATCAACT
>CAJKKJ010000093.1 GCA_905200435.1 uncultured Bacillota bacterium
GTTTCTGAATTTAAGAAAAAATATAGAAAAATAGATGCCTTGTTAATAGATGATATCCAATTTCTAGAGTCTGCCATCAAATCACAACAAGAGTTTTTTAATATTTTCAATGAATTAACTACAAATAATAAACAAATAGTATTATGTTCTGATAGGTCACCAGATGATTTGAGAAAACTAGAAGACCGTTTAAGAACAAGATTTACAAGTGGTCTACCTGTAGATATACAACCACCAGATTTTGAACTTAGATTAAATATAATTAAGAACAAAATTGTTGAAAAAGGTGTTGTTGTTAATATACCAGAAGATGTAATTGAATATATAGCTAGTAATTGTACATCTGATATAAGAAAACTAGAATGTTCATTAAATAGAGTTCTTATGTATTCACTTATGAATGGTGGCGCTGAAATAACTTACGATTTTGCGATTGAAGCTTTAAAAAATTTCTTTGTTGTTACAGTTACTGATAAAAATAAAATAGAACAAGTACAACAAATTGTTGCAAATCAATATAACGTAAATGTTGAAGATTTAAAAAGTAAAAGAAGAAATAACACACTTGTTATACCAAGACAAGTTGCTATGTATATATGTAGGGTATTGCTTGATGAAAACTTAGAAAAAATAGGTATGGCATTTGGTGGAAAAAACCATGCTACAGTATGCCATGCTGTTGATAAAATTAAAAAAGAGATAGAAACAAATGAACAATTAAAAATTGCTATCAATAAAATCTATAATCAACTAGGAAATGTTAATAACTCAAGTTATTAACAAGTTATCAACATTCAGTTTGACCTTATAAAATAAGGCAAAATATGAGTTATCAACAATATCAACATTAATAATAAATATATATATATATAATAAATATTAATAATAGGGAGGTAAAAAATGAAATTTGCAATTAAACAAAATGTCTTAATGGAACATTTAAATTATGTAATAAGGGGGATATCAAATAAAAATTTAGTACCAATACTAAATTGTATAAAACTAGAACTAAATGAAGATGGCCTATATATGTTAAGTACTGATAATAATATTGCTATTAAAACACTTATAGACAGATCACTTATATTAAGTATAGATGAAAGTGGTAGTACAGTAGTAGCTGGAAGATTTATTTATGATATTATAAATAAGTTACCAAATACAATTATTAACATAGAAACAGATGATAGTGGAAAACTATATATATTTACAGAAAATTCTAAATTTTATTTAAACTGTAATGATGTAAATGAATTCCCAGAAATAGATTTAGAAGAAAATGATACTTGTATCAATATAAATAGTAATATATTTAGAAATATTATTAATCAAATATCATTTGCATCATCTACTCAAGAATCGAGACCTGCTTTAACAGGAATTGACTTTAACTTTGAAGGAAATAAACTTGTATGTACTGCAACCGATTCTTATAGACTTGCTAAAAAAGAGATAATATTGGATCAAACATTAGATAAAAATTATAATTTGATATTACCTACAAAAAATTTAAGAGAAATGGTACACTTATTACCAGATTCTGATGAAGCTGTAAGAATGTTTGTATTTGATAATAAAATAATCTTTAAAATTAACAATATAGTATTTTTAACAAGTGTTATAAATGCTACATTCCCAGATACTTCAAGATTAGTACCAAATGAATTTAAGGTATCTATAGTTGTTAATTTAAATGACTTTTATGGTGCAATTGATAGAGCATCTTTACTATCAAATAATGATGAAAAAAATACAATAAGGTTAGAAACAAATGGTGATGTTATGAAAATAACTTCAAATGTACCAGAAATAGGTATGGTAGATGAAAATATTAACATCAAAAATGAAATTAACTCTGATATTGTTATATCATTCAGTGCTCGTTATATGATGGAAGCAGTTAAAACATTTAATGCAGATGAAATAAATTTATTGTTTAACGGAGAATTATTACCTATAATAATTAAAAACCCTGGACAAGAAGATTTAACCCAATTAATTGTACCAATTAGGACATTTTAAGCGAAAAAATGAAAGAAATTTCATTTTTTTTTACATTTTTTTAAGTTTTCGACAAATATCAACAAATTTCGACAATCCTAGGTGCTAGTATAAGGCACATCATGTTTTTCATGAAATCTTAAAGGAGGGGGTTTTATATGTTAGACACTTATGAAGTAACATCTGCAACATTTGCTGTTATTGCAATAAATGAAACATTATCGAGAGTTATTGAAAGAGAAAAAGAACTATTTATAAACAAATCAACTATAGATATAATCGAAGATAGTTGCAAATATTATGGTTGTACATATGAAGGAAGATGCGAAGGAACAAGAAATTTACTTAATTATTCCTATAAATTACCAATAATGATAGAAGAATCTAAATCACTTATTTTCTTCCCAACAGCATCACCAAAATTTGCAAAATGTTCATGGCTTTCACTACATGATATTGATAAGTTTTATAGACATGGTGAGAGTACACAAATTTTGTTTAAAAATGGCTATAGTTTAGTTATAGAATGTTCATTTGAAACAATTGAAAATCAATTAATGCGTGCAACAAGGTTGGATTGTGTTATGAAAGAAAGAAAAAACAAATAAAAATGAGGGTTATTCCTCATTTTTTGCTTTTATTTGAACTTAAAATGTGTTATAATGTAGTTGAGGTATAGGTATATTTGAAATATATAAAATGCCTAAAAATGGACAAATAAAGGAAAAGGCACAGAAATATGGTACTAAAAAATATAGAAATTGTTAATTTTCGCAATTACTCATATACAAATTTAAATTTTGATAATAAAATTAATATATTTTATGGTAATAATGCCCAAGGAAAAACGAATATATTGGAAGCAATTTATTTTTTAGGAATAACAAAATCACATCGAACAGCAGTTGATTTTGAACTTTTAAAAGAACAAAGTGATTTTTTTCGTATTTCTGGCTCAATAAAAACAGATTATGATTATAATTTGCAAATAAATTATGAAAAAAATCGTAAAAAATGTTTTATTGATGGTAATAAACAAAGCAAAATAGAAAATTACGTTGGAAAAATGAAAGTTATCATGTTTTGTCCAGAAGATTTAAATTTAATTAAAGGCTTACCTGTTGAAAGAAGAAATTATTTAGATATTCAAATTGAACAATTTTCCCTTATTGGTAATAAATATTATACAGTATTAAATGAATTCAACAATATTTTAAAAAAAAGAAATAATATTCTGAAAAATGCTTCATCAGGAATAATGATTGATGATATGTATTTTGATGTTTTGACTCAGTTTTTAATTAACAAAATTGTTTATATCTATAAAAGCAGAAAAAAATATGTTGAAAGATTAAATGATTTTATTGGTGATATTTATTTTAAATTAACTGGTTATAAAGAACTTAAAGTAGTTTATAAAACTGATATAGTATTAGATGAAAATTTGGAAAATAATTTAAAAGAAATGTTTAAACAAAATAAAAATAAAGAAATGATTGTTGGATCAACTTTAAATGGACCACAAAAAGATGATATTTTATTTTTATTAGACAATAAGGAATTAAAAAAGTTTGGTTCACAAGGTCAACAAAGAATGGCTGTAATAGCTTTAAAAATGGCATCTATTGAGATATTGCGCAGATATGATAAAGTTACACCAATTCTTTTATTAGATGATGTTTTTAGTGAACTTGACTTTGAAAAAAGAAATAGTTTATTTGAATATATTTATGATAATGTCCAAACATTTATTACGACAACTGATTTAAGTAATTTAAATGAAGAATTAGTTAAATTAGCGCGTATATTCAATGTTGACAATGGGAATATAGTTGCTATAGGAGAGGTGATTAGAGATGGAAAATGAACAACATTATGGAGCTTCGGATATTCAAGTTCTTGAAGGCTTAGAAGCTGTAAGAAAAAGGCCTGGTATGTATATTGGTACAACTGATGTTAAAGGACTTCATCATTTAGTGTGGGAAATTGTAGATAACTCTATAGATGAAGCGCTTGCAGGATATTGTACACATATCGAAGTTATAATTAACAAAGATAATTCAGTTACAGTTAAAGATGATGGTAGAGGAATACCAGTAGATATTCACCCAAAAACCAAAATATCTACTGTTGAAACTGTTTATACAGTTTTACATGCAGGTGGAAAATTTGGCGGTGGCGGATACAAAGTTTCTGGTGGTTTACATGGTGTAGGTGCCAGCGTTGTAAATGCTTTAAGTAAATGGGTCGAAGTAAAAGTATATAAAAATGGTAAAATCTATTTTGTTAGGTTTGAAAATGGCGGTCATATTGTTGAACCACTTAAAGTAATTGGTGATTGTGAAGAAAATAGGACAGGTACAACAGTTACATTTAAACCAGATAGTGATATTTTTGATACTGATATATTTGATTATGATACTTTAAAAGTTAGAATTCGTGAGTTAGCATTTTTAAATAAAGGTTTAAGAATAACACTTCGTGATGATCGTGATATGGAAGATACTACTGGTGAAACATTTATGTATGAAGGTGGTATATCTGAATATGTTAAATTTATTAACCAAAATAAAACACCTATTCATGATGATATAATACATTTAGAAGGTGAAGAAGATGGAGTTTTCTTTGAAGTAGCAATGCAATATAATACAAGTTATAATGCTAATATTTACTCATTTGTTAATAATATTAATACTCATGATGGGGGAACTCATGAAGAAGGTGTTAGAAGGGCTTTAACAAGAGTTATAAATAGTTATGCCAGAAAAGTTGGTTTATTAAAAGAGAAAGATGAAGCATTAATAGGTGATGATGTTAAGGAAGGTCTTACAATGATTA
>CAJKKJ010000094.1 GCA_905200435.1 uncultured Bacillota bacterium
TCTCCTCATTTTTGCATATAGCATAAACATAAACTTTATATTTATTCATTTTTCCTCCTTTTTTCGATAAAAACAACCAAATAATATAGAATAGTTGAGATAATCAAAAGTAAAAATATACCTGTCATGACCAAATTCAAATTAAAAACTTGTGAACCATACATTATTAAGTATCCAATTCCTTCTTTAGAAACTAAGAACTCTCCCATAATAACCCCAATCATAGTCAGATGGCGAGATTATAATAAATATCAATTATATTATTATTAACAACAATCTTATCAATCAAAAGTTCAATTATAATTTTCTTTTCCTCAAAAGGCATAAAATTCCAAACATCAGCTAATGATTTAAAAATATTAATTTTTTTATTAATATTACTATCAAGCATGCTTTTAATTATTTTTTTTTCACATTCTAAACTTTTTATCTTTTCATTAGTTATATCAACAGCAACATTATTGCAAATATTGTTTAAAAGATTATTTATTTTTTTATCAATCGAAATAATTTTTTTTTCATAATCATTTTTTATATCAAAACCGTAATCATTTTTCATAAAATTATCATCAAAATTTAAACTAAAAATACTCTCTAAAATGTAGTCTTCCAAAATATAAGAGTCATAGTTTTTATTATTACAATTAGGATCTTTCACAAATTTAGGTTTACTCTTTTGTTTAGAATAACAATAACAAACAATTCTTTTGCCCCATTTTTGATACCTATATTTCGCCCCACAAACACCACAATAAATCTTACCAGAGAGCAAATAATGTCTAGAAGTGCGTGACTTTTTACGAAGAGAATTAATCATAAGAATTTGATTATAAAGTTCTTCTGAAATAATACCATCATGTTTTCCAGCAAAATATTTGCCTTTATAAGGAATATAACCAACATTAGTTTTAGATAAAATAATTTTTTCAACATTACTCTCATCAATCTCAAAAAGAGAGCCAATTTTTTTAAAAGAAAAACCACTAATATAAAGATTAACCATCTTCTTCAAAATTGATGCACGATAATCATTAGGAATCAAAATTCCCATCTTACTATCATAATCGTAAGCAAAAGGTATCTTCCCACCACCTTTCCATAAACCAGCTTCAGCTCTCTTTTGAATACCAATTCGTGTTCTTTCTAAAATAGTCTCTCTTTCAAGTTGAGCAAACACAGAAAGTATCCCTATCATAGCTTTACCAAAAGGAGTAGTAGTATCAAAGTTTTCCCTAATTGAAATAAAACCAACATTATATTTATTAAAAACCTCTTCAATCAAATAAAGAGTATCTCTCTGACTTCTAGAAATTCTATCAAGCTTAAAAACAATAACGGTATCAATAAAACCCTTTTTAATATCAGATATAAGGTCATTAATAGCAGGTCTATTTAAATCTTTCCCAGAGTATCCACCATCAACATAAAATTTAAATTTATCAAATTCTTTTATTTTAGCATAACCAGAAAGCATCTCTTTTTGAGCCTCAATTGAATAACCCTCAACTTGTGAATCAGTTGAAACTCTAACATATAACCCAGCAGTCATTTTTTAATATATTTATTAATTATTTCATAAATACTTTTATTTTTAACAATCAAATCTTTAGGATTAATTAACTTATTACCTTGAAAATTTCTTACAATCACCATTAACACCTCCTAATAAATTTTATTCAAAAAAAAATAATACTTACAAAGAAGTATTATTTCCATTTCCAATCTTTAACATATGGCATATCTTCACCATATTCTCTAATATAAGCACTATGTTCAAGTAATTTTTCTTTACACCATTCATTCAGTGAAGCACGTCTTTCTCCTAAGATGTCCAAATAATTTAAGGCATCCATAACTAAATGGAATCTATCTAAATGATTTTGCACACGCATATCAAATGGAGTAGTGATAGTACCTTCCTCTTTATATCCATGAACATGAATATTTTTATTCGTTCTCTTATAAGCAAGTTGATGAACTAAAGAAGGGTAACCATGAAAAGCAAATATAACAGGTTTATCTTTAGTAAACAACATATCAAATTCATCTTCCGTTAAACCATGAGGATGATTTGTATTGGATTCAAGTTTCATTAAATCAACAACATTTATAACTCTTACCTTAACTTCTGGGAAAAATTCATTTAATATTTTAGTAGCAGCTAAAGTTTCAAGAGAAGGCGTATCACCGGCGCAAGCCATTACAATATCAGGTTCATATCCCTCATCATTACTTGCCCATTTCCAAATACCAATACCATTAGTGCAATGTTTAACAGCTTCATCCATACTAAGCCATTGCATCCTTTCATGTTTACTAGCAACAATAACATTAATATAGTTTTTACTCTTAATACAATGATCGAAACAAGAAAGTAACATATTAGCATCAGCAGGCAAATAAATTCTAACAATATCTGCTTTTTTAGTAACCAAATGATTTAAAAATCCTGGATCTTGATGAGTATAACCATTATGATCTTGTTGCCAAATATGACTTGTTAAAACATAGTTTAATGATGCAATAGGTCTTCTCCAAGCAAGCTCACTAGTAACTTTAAGCCATTTTGCATGTTGGCTAGCCATTGAGTCAACAATTCTAACAAAAGCTTCATAACTATGGAAGAATCCATGTCTACCAGTTAATAAATATCCTTCAAGTAATCCTTCGCAAACATGTTCTGAAAGGTAAGAATCAATAACTCTACCATCATCATTTAAAAACTCATCATAATCATATTTAGTACCCATAAACTGTCTATTAGTCACATCAAACATGTAATTTAGTCTATTAGATAATGCTTCATCAGGACCAAATACACGGAAATTCCTGTTTTCTTCATTTAGTCTAATTAATTCTCGTACATATCTACCAAGTTCTTTCATATCTTGAGCAACAGTAATTCCTCTTTCAACATTAATGCCAAAATCTTTAAAATCAGGTGTTCTAAGTTCTCTTAACAAAATACCACCATTTGCATTAGGATTCGCACTCATTCTATGATCACCAACAGGCGCAAGTTCCTTAAGTTCAGGAATTAATCTACCATTTTCATCAAATAATTCCCATGGTCTATAACTTTTAAGCCACTCTTCAAGAATATTTAAATTTTCCGGATTATTTCTCGAAATAGGAATAGGTACTTGATGAGCTCTAAAAGTTCCCTCAATAAATGAACCCTTAACTTCTTTTGGACCAGTCCATCCTTTCTTTGTTTTCAAAATAATCATTGGCCATATAGGACGGCTATCATTAATTAAAGCATTGCTTTTAATTTTTTTAATTCTATCAATAACAATATCCAAAGTATTAGCCATTCTCTCATGTATATCATCACTATCTTCAACAATAAAAGGCTCATAACCACATCCCTTAAAGAAGTTTAATAGTTCTTCGTTAGAAATTCTAGCAAAAATAGTAGGATTTGCAATTTTATACCCATTTAAATGTAAAATTGGTAATACAACACCATCAGTTTTAGGATTAATAAATTTATTAAGGTGCCAACTAGTAGCAAGAGGTCCTGTTTCAGCTTCACCATCACCAACTACACAAGCAGCAATTAAATCAGGATTATCGAGTACAGCACCATAAGCATGCGCTAGACTATAACCTAATTCGCCACCTTCGTTAATAGAACCAGGTGTTTCTGGTGCTACGTGGGAAGAAATACCACCAGGGAAAGAAAATTGTTTAAAAAGTTTTTTTAATCCTTCTTCATCTTGACTAATATTAGGGTAAACTTCACTATAAGTCCCCTCTAAATAGCTCTGCGCGACCATAGCATTACCACCATGTCCAGGACCAGATAAATAAATCATATTTAAATCATATTTTTTAATAATTCTATTTAAATGAGTATAAATAAAATTTTGTCCAGGAACAGTACCCCAGTGGCCAACAATATTTCTCTTTATATCCTCAATTTTAAGAGGTCTCTTAAGTAAAGGATTATCAAGTAAATATAATTGACAAGCTGAAAGATAATTTGCTGCCCTAAAGTATTTATCAATTTTAATTAATTCTTCATTTGTTATCATAATACACTCCTTACTTTTTAATTATATAATATTTAATAAGAAAGTACAATATTATTTTCCTTTATTTTATAACATAAATTTGCTATAATATATATGTGATTTATATATAAAATGGTTAAAGCAGAATATATACATAGTAGGGATAATTATTAACTAATGAAAAGTTTCAGTAACTTTTAAAATCATTTAAAATAATATATTTTCTTCATTTGTTATTTTTGCAAGTATTGTTCTATTATATCAATATTACATAAATAACCAAACATGTTAGAAAAAATTAAACAACTGTATTTATAAATATCCCGAAAAGCTTTACATTTGTGAAACTTTTTTTAATAACAAACGACTATATAATAGGAGAATACATATGAAGGAAGAATTATTTAACAAATTATACAAAGAAACATTCGATGATATTTCTAAATATGTCATCTGCTCAACTCCAAACATAAATGATGTAAATGATATTTTACAAACAATTTACATGGAAGTGTTTAAAATAATTAATAAAGATAATTACGATTTATTAAGTAAAGCATACATTAGAGGAATCGCTCAAAACAAAATAAATGATTATTATAGATATAATTATAAACAAAAATTTATTTCCCTATTTACAAGTAAAGAAAATATTGAAGAATATAAGGATGATATAGATATAGAAGAAATTACAATAAAAAAATATGATCAAGAAAAAGTTTGGAAATATCTAAAAAAAAATCAAACAGTTGCTAAAATATTTTATTTATATTATAACTATGGATTAACAATTCCTGAAATCGCGCATGCTTTACTTAATAAA
>CAJKKJ010000095.1 GCA_905200435.1 uncultured Bacillota bacterium
TTGAAAATATTTTTTAAGCCTTCTCTTGTTTGGGCTATCAAAGTTATATGTTTCGTTTTTTGATTGTTGTTTGTTAATTCTTGTGTTCTTGTTTGTTTTGGTATATTGTCATAGTCGGTCATGTATTTTACTGGTTTAATTCCTGCTAATGCTTCTATATACCCGGGATTCAAAAATTCATCTAGATTTTTTAAGCCTTTTATTTGCTCTAGCATTTTAACAAATATGTATCCTGTATTTTCAGCATCGTAGTCTGCTCTGTGGTGACTTCTTATTTTGTTTATCATGATTGTTAATTTATTGTCTATATTTATTGTATTTAAACCAGGCTTAATTTCAGTATTTACCTCTTTATTTTTACCATCTCTAAAAATAACTTTGATATTTATTTTTGTTTCTTCTTCGGTACTGTAAACACTTAATTCTTCTGTTTCTCTATTATATATACTATTATCATTAATCAAAACATCATTTACTGTTGTTACAATTGTTGAACCAAAGTTATTACTTTCTTCATTATCTTCATCATCTTCTTCAGCAAAATTCATTCCATAGTGTTTTGATAAAGCTGTTAAACTATGCCTTTTTAAATCACTATTGATGATTCTTGATAACATTAATGTATCTATTACTGGATTTTCTAGTTTTCCTAAATTATATTTATAGTATGCCATATCTAGCATGTTTTTATCGAATGTAGCATTGTGTGCGACTAATGGCAAATCACCAATCCATTCTTTAAATCTTCTGGTTACATTTTCTTCGGTATCAGCATCTTTTAATTTGTTATCTGTTATTCCTGTTAAGTTAGTAATAACTGCATCTAATTTTCTTCCAGGATTTATTAGTTCATCAAATCTTTCAACTACTTCTCCTTTATACATTTTTACTGCACCTATTTCAATCATTTGGTCATGTAATCCAGGGTTAAATCCTGTTGTTTCGGTATCGAATACGACATATGTTAAATCATCTGTTTTCATGTCTTTAGCATTATATATAATGTTTAATTCTTCATCTGTCATTTCCAATTCAACGCCATATAAACCTTTGAAATATGGCAAATTGGCTTTTTCTTTTTTTAGTTCTTCTATTTTTTTTATTGTTTCTTCTGTTTGTTCTAATGCCTCTAATTCTTTTATTTGGCTTTTTATTGGACTTTCAAGGTTACTGTTATATTTACATATTTCTGAATATACATGAGGAAATGCTTGACATGAATCATGGTCAGTTATTGCAAGTGCTCTATGGCCATATTTCATTGCTGTTTTAACTAAAGCTACTTCATCTATTACCCCATCCATTTGGCTCATCATTGTATGGGCATGTAGTTCAATTCTTTTTTCAGAAGCTGTATCTTTTTTTGATGTATCTGTTTTATCGCTTAGATTTATATCTCTTATTAAGATTGATAATTCTTTTGCATATTCATCATATTTTACTTGTCCTGTTATTTTATACCATGATTTATTATTTATTGCTTTTAAGATACTGTTTAAATCATCTTCATCACGGACAAATATTTTACCGTAAATGCTATCTGTATTATCAGTCATTTTTAGCGTTATTATTTTTAATTCTGTTTTTGTTGTTATTACTTCAGTTGAGAATATTTTTACTTCAATTATAGCTCTATCGGTTTCTTTGATATCTTTTAATAATGTTACATCGCCTTCAATTTTTCTTCCCTTTATTACGCCATCGACTTCATCTACTACTAGTGTTTTATCTCTTGGTTCTCTTCTTGGATATTTGTTAAATGTTTGCTCTTCTTTTACTATTTCTACTGGTTCATTATATCTACTATAATCAATGTATAAATCACTTTGTATTTGAGCTTCTATTTTGTTTTGTAAATCTTTGTTTACTGTTACGTTTGGTTTTATGTTATATCCTAGAATACTTATTTTGTCTTTTATTTCTTTTATGATATTTTCTAGAGTATTTTTTTCAAAATCATTCGCACATTCTATACATATGTTATCATCTTTTATTTCTACTTTATAATCTTTATATTGGTTTAATGTTATATTTTTTAGATATTCATTATATAGTTCAAAGAATATATTATTTATATCTTTGTTTATTATATTTATATTTACTTTTATGTTATATAATGGATAATAACCTTTTAGTCTTTTTATAAACTCAATATATTTTTTATATGTTATACTATCTACTTCTATAAAAAATTCAAAACTTGTTTTTTCTTTATTACATTTTATTTGTACTAGTTTCCCATTATCAAAATATGTTTGACTAAATTTTAGTTTTGTTAATAACTTTTGCATTTCTTCCATATAACATACTCCTTTACATCTTTAAATATTTTACCATATATATTTAATTTATGGTAGTATTTTTATACTAAAAATGCATTATTATTTAACGGAAAAATCCGTATTAAATTGTATTAATATATATTGCTTTTACATTATAAAAGAGTTACGATATGTTTTTACTATATATCTGTAACTCTTATAAAAACCATTCTATCTTTCCCAGGCATATCTTTTTTTATCTCGAAATCATATTTATTAAGATATTTAGATGCTAGTTTTTTAATTTCTTCTCCCTGGTTATAACCAATTTCAAAAGCAATTAAACCATTATTATTAATATATTTATATACATTCTTTAATATTTCTTCATAATAATATAGTCCATTATTAGAAGCATATAAAGCAATCTGTGGTTCATTATTTTTTACAATATCCATTATTTCCTCATCATAAGCTATATATGGTGGATTAGATATTATAACATCATATTTTTTACTTAATGGTTCAAGTAAATTACCTTCATAAAAATTAATATTAGCATTATTTTTATTGGCATTTTTTTTAGCAACCTCTAAAGCATCTTTACTTATATCAACTGCATCAACTAATATTTCAGGAAAAAATTTCTTTAGTGTTATTGCAATACAGCCAGATCCTGTACCAATATCAACTATACTTTTATAATTGTATTTTTTTATATATTTTACAGTATTTTCAACCAATTCCTCAGTTTCAAATCTAGGAATTAAAACTCTTTTGTCAACATCAATAATATTGCCATAAAAAGAAACATTACCAACTATATATTGGACAGGTTCACCATTATTTAATCTATCAATATTTTCTTTAGATGAATTACCATATTTTTCTAAATATTCTAAAGGAGTCATTATTCACCTTTCATTTTTAAAGCAATATCAGCTTCAATCAAAGCATTAATAATATCGTCTAATGCTCCATCCATAACTCGATCCAAATTCATAGTTGAAAAGCCAATTCTATGATCCGTAACTCTATTTTGTGGATAATTGTATGTTCTAATTTTTTCCGAACGATCACCTGTTCCAACTAATTTCTTTCTTTCAGAACCTACACTCTCTTTTTGTTTATTAAGTTCCATTTCATATAATCTAGCTTTTAATACTTGCATAGCTTCTGCTTTATTTTGAATTTGGCTTCTTTGATTTTGACAAGTAACAACGGTATTAGTTGGTAAATGGGTTATACGAACAGCAGATGGGGTTGTATTAACGCCTTGACCACCATGACCTGAAGCACAGTAGCAATCTATTCTTAAATCAGAATCTTTGATTTCAATGTCAATATCATCTACTTCTGGCATAACTAGAACAGTTGCTGTAGAAGTTTGTATTCTACCTTGTGATTCTGTTACCGGAACTCTTTGAACTCTATGAGAACCTGATTCGTATTTTAATTTAGAATATACATTATCGCCCTTTATTTTAAACTCAACTTGCGAATATCCGCCAGCTGCACATTCCTCACTGTTAATTTCTTCAATCTTCCAACCGTTATTTGCAGCATAATAAGAATACATCCTATATAGATCACCAGCAAATATATTTGCTTCATCACCACCAGCTGCTCCTCTAATTTCCATAATAATATCTTTATCATCATTAGGATCTTTAGGAAGTAAAAGAATTTCTATCTTGGCATCTAATTCTTCTTTTTCTTTATATAAATTATTTAATTCCTCTTTAGCCATTTCCGCCATTTCAGGATCATTTAATAACTCTTCTGAATCTTTTATATCATTTAAAACTTTTTTATAATTTTGGTAAGCTTCATAACTTTCTCTTAAACCAGATTGTTCTTTTGATAATTCCATCATTTTTTTTATATCACTTATTATCTCATTAGACTGCATTAATTCTGTTATTTCATCATATCTTTTTTCAATAGCACTTAATCTTTCTAACATATTTTTCCCTCTTCTCTTTGTATATTATATTATATTTTTTTATTTGTGTAAATAAATTTTTATTTTTTTAAGAGAGCATTTTCTTATTATTGTACCCAATTAAAGAAATAATCAATAATAAAGTATTGTATATTGATTTTCTACAAAACATTATGTATAATCATGTCAATAAATACACATATATTATAGTTAATTTAAAAATACAAATAAGAAATGAGGCGTGAAAATGAATACAGAAATTAAAGAAAAAAATGAATTAGAAGAAAAGAAAAATATTATAAAAATATTTGATAACACAAATATTAGGACAAAATGGGATGCTGAAAAAGAAGATTACTATTTTAGTGTTGTAGATGTTATTAAAGCTTTAACTGATAGTATTAATCCAAGAAAATATTGGAGTGTTCTTAAAGTTAGATTAAAAAAAGAAGGTTCTGAGTTGACTACAACTTGTAGTCAACTGAAAATGCAAGCAGCTGATGGCAAATTTTATAACACAGATGTTCTAGATACCAAAGGAATATTAAGACTTATACAAAGTGTACCAAGCCCCAAAGCAGAACCTTTTAAACTTTGGCTAGCACAAAGTGGTAGTGAAAGAATTGACG
>CAJKKJ010000096.1 GCA_905200435.1 uncultured Bacillota bacterium
AAAGAAGGGGTTGTTGATAACTTTATTGGTATAAAAGAATATATAGATACTGGTCCTCTTTATGGGAAAAGTAATATATTAGAAGATGAGTTAGGTTTAGATTATATAACAAATGAAAATTGGAATGAATATCAAAGATGGCATTGCCACGACCAATAATTATTAATGGCATGACAGAACAACAATATATGAACGAAATTATCGAAATAAATAAGATTTTAATGGAGGTATATAAAAAATGAAAACAATAGTAGCAGAAGTTTGCGTAAAAAAAGATAATAAGATACTAATGGTTGAGGAAAATCGAAAAGAGAAAAAAGGTAAATGGAATATGCCAGCAGGAAAATTTGAAGAAAATGAGGATATAATAACAGCAGCTATAAGAGAAGTAAAAGAAGAAACAAATATAGATATAAATATCAAAGGGATTATATGTATCGAAGAAAAAGTATCCTCTATCGGTCAACTGTTAATATTGTATTTTCTTGGTGAATATGTATCTGGAGAAATTAGCTATGATAATGAAGAAATATCTAATGTTATGTGGATGACACCTGAAGAAATTAATAAATTAGGTGTTAAGAACATAAGAGGGGGAAATACAATTAATAATGTAATTAACTTTTCAAATAAAGAAATTTTTAATTTAGATAGAATTATGATAGAAAAAGACTTACTGAAATGAATATATTGTGTTAAATATGAATGATATTATTAGATATGTTACTCGATTTTTAAGTAAACGGTGACGATTATTCAAGAAGCTTCTTATATTTGACTAACAATCAATTCAGAATTATAAATTGTTTCAATATAGGAAACCCCATTTTTATATATAAGCAAAAAAATAGTAAATCACTAACTTTAAATTACAGTAAAAATATAATAAAAGGAAAAGCTCTATAAAATATTGTAAAATTAATATAAATATGATAAAGTTATATTAAGGATGATGATATGAAACAAATATATACAGAATATGGTTACTATGAAGGAAATCACGTAAATCTATTTATTTTAAAAAATATACTAAAAGATTTTATAAGATGTTTTACAAACAAATATGTAATACTAAAATGTAAAAGTATATGGGGTGTAAAAGAAAAAATAACAAAAGAAAATCTAAAATCAGGAATATATACATCTTTCTATATAGACTATTTCAATAAGCGCAGTTCATACATAGGGCTAAATACATATTTCAAAGGAATACCATGTTTACCACATGGGGTATATGGAATATTTATATCCGATAAAGCAAAAATAGGAGAAAACTGTGTAATATTTCAAAACGTAACAATAGGATCAAACACATTAGAAGGAACAAAAAGTTACGGTTCACCAGAAATAGGAGATAACTGCTATATAGGTGCAGGTGCAAAAATAATCGGAAACGTAAAAATAGGAAACAATGTAAGAATAGGTGCAAATGCAATAGTAACAACAGATATTCCAGACAACTCAACAGTAGTACTAGAAAAACCACGAATAATAAAAAAAGAAAATCAAGATAACAGATATATAAAAATAATTGGTAAAAATAAATACTACTATAAAGATGGATTCTTTAAAAAAGTAGTTGACAAAAAGTAAAAAAAAGAATAATATTAATTTATCTTATAAAGAGCGCACGGAGGGACTAGCCTTATGATGTCGCACCAACCTATTAAATTAGGTGGTAAAGCTAGAATGATAAGATAATCTATCCTTAAGACTATCTTAAGGATTTTTTTTGAAGGAGGAAATATGATATACAGTAACGAAATAGTATTTAGAGGTCATCCAGATAAAGTATGTGACCAAATAAGTGATGCCTTACTAGATGCATATCTAGAAGAAGACAAAAATTCAAGATGTGGAATAGAAGTAGTAGGAGGAAAAGGTTTAATTGTAGTAACTGGCGAAGTAACATCAATAGGAAAAGTAGATGTAGAAAAAACAGTAAAAAGAGTACTAAAAGATATAGGATATAAAAATGACTACAAAATAATAAATAATCTAGGAATACAAAGCGCTGATATAGCACTAGGAACAAATGAAAAAGTAATGGGAGCAGGAGACCAAGGAATGATGTTTGGATATGCAACTAATGAAACAAAAGAATACTTGCCAAAAGCAATGGTAATCTTGCAAAAATTATCAATGGCATATGATGAATTAAGAAAAAAAGAAAGTGATATATTTTACCCTGATGGTAAAGCTCAAATAACAGGATATTACGACGAAAATATGCACCTAAAAAAAATAAAGACATTCCTAATAAGTTATAACAATTCAGAAGAAAAAAGAGAATACTCAGATCAAAAACTAATAGATATATCCAACAAAATATGTAAAGAAGAAAATGTAGAAGTAGAAGAATATATAATAAATCCAACAGGAAAATTTAAAATAGGTGGTTTTGAAGGAGATTCAGGATTAACAGGAAGAAAAATCGTTGTAGATAGTTATCATTCATTTGCAAAAGTAGGTGGAGGAGCATTCAGTGGAAAAGATCCATCAAAAGTAGATAGAAGTGCAGCATATAAAGCAAGACAAATAGCTGTTGAAACATTAAAACAAAACAATCTAAAATGGTGTGAAGTACAACTATCATATGCTATAGGACTAGAGTCTCCATTAGCAATATATATAACAAGTGATAAAGGTAATATAACTGTAAATGATTCATTATATGAAGAATGTAAGCCAAGAAATATAATAAAAGATCTAAATCTAAAAAACATAAAATATGAACCACTAGCAATGTTTGGTCATTTTAAATAAAAAAAACAATTATAAAAATTGCTTTCCTAAGTAAGAAAAATTCCCTTTTTATTCTATCAGACCTGCTATCTTACTTTCAATTTTATTATAACAATTAATATGTAAATAAAGCAATCAAAAATTGTTATACAAATGTATAGAAGTGTAAACAAAAATATGCTATAATAAACATACTTTAAGGAGGCATTATGATAGAATTATATGAAGACGAAAATAAAGTTTATGCCGAAAACTATTCAAAAATAAGAGAAGTAATAAATAGAAGTGATATTCAAAAAGCAAACAATTTTAATGAAAGATATGTTAATTATCGTGGCTATACAGAAACAAATCAAGGAAAGAAACATATTTTTCTAGTAAAATCACAATCAAGTTATACATATTATACAGCATATATTTTAATAAAAAATAATAACATAAAAGATGTAGACTGTGATTGTATTCAGTTTCAAAACTATGGAAGTTGTAAACATCTAGCAGCTTGTTTTAGATTCTATAGCACGGAATTATTTGGTAAAAAGAAAAAAACAACTGAAGAAATTTCAAGTATAATATTAGATAAATATTATGGAAATAATAAACAAATTATAAAAAAAGAATTAAAATTAGATATAAACATCAATCTAAAAGAAGAACATTACTATGGTGAATCAAACATCTATTATGAACTTAAGATTAATATTGGAAATGATAAAATGTATTCCCTTAATGCCCGTTACTCATCATTTAAACCAGCTTATCTATATGAAAATAAGTGCAAATTTGGTAAAGAACTAACTTATGATCCAGACAATTATTATTTCAACAATCAAAACAAAAATTTTATAGAATACCTAATAAAAAATAACATAAATCTTCAATATAGTTATTTAAGCGCTAGCGAAATAGCTTCAATAATACCTTACCTAAGTATGCCATTTAATTTTGATAATCATGAAATAAATTACATAAATGAAGGTTTCCCATTTAAAACAAGTATAACCAAAAAAGATGATAATTATGAATTAACATTTAATTTAAATGATGCTATAAATATTGCAAATAAATATGTTTATACAAATGGCGAATTATATAAATTAAGCAAAAAAGAGCAAGAATTAGTAAATGATTTATTAGAAACAGAAATAACAAAAATAAAAATAAATAAAAAAGACTTTCAAAAATTTACCAAAGGTATGTTACCAATAATTAAAGATAATATTGAAGTAGATACTAATATGCAAGAAGAATTAGTAATGATAAATGAACCAAACGTAAAATTATACTTTGATATCAATAACAATGAAGTAAAATGTAATCTTAAACTAGACTATAATGGTGAAATAGATTATTTTGATGAAAATGAAAAAATACTAAGAAATACAGAGTATGAAAGTAATATAATCAATAATTTATTTATATATGGATTTAAAATAGAAAACAAAAAAATTATATTAGATGATTTAGATAAAATAGTATATTTTATAGAAATTGGTTTAAATGAATTGGCATCAAAATATAACATCTACACATCAGAAAATCTAAAAAAAGTAAACATCAAAAAGAAAACAAACATATCAAGTATGTTTAGTCTAGGTAAAGATAATATAATGAGTTATAACTTTAATTTAGATGGCATAAATGAAAAAGAAATCGCAAATATTCTAAAAAGTGTTAAAGCTAAAAAGAAATACTACCATTTAAAAAATGGTGATATCCTTAATCTAGAAGATGACAATTTAAATGAATTAAGTGAAATAGTAGATGATATGGATATATCAGATGAAGATATTATAAAAGGTAAAGGAACAATATTAAAATACCGTGCTCTTTATTTAGATAGTTTAAGAAAAACAAAATATAAACATGTTGAAACAGATAGTATATTTGATAATTTTATAGATAATTTTTATAAATATAAAGATAGTAATGTTAATTTAGATAAAAATGATTTAAAAATATTAAGAGATTATCAAATAACAGGCGTAAAATGGTTATACAATTTAGATAAAACAGGCTTTGGAGGAATACTAGCAGATGAAATGGGATTAGGTAAAACATTACAAACAATTACCTTCTTATTAT
>CAJKKJ010000097.1 GCA_905200435.1 uncultured Bacillota bacterium
ATAAATTTAGAAAAGAACAAGAAAAACATAAAAAGCAATTAAAAGAATTAAATGATAAAGCCAATCAATTACATACTAAATCAAATGAGATAAATGATATTATAAATAATTTAAAGCCAACAATAATGAATAAAAATAATTATACTATTTCAAACAATGATATAAATAAAATTAAAAAATATATAGAACAAACTAATGATACTACTTCTAATTTAAAAGATTCTAATGATATAAATGTAATACTAGATAAATATGAACAAGATTTAAAAAATCATTCTAATGAAGTTAAAGAATTAAAGAAAAAAATCACTACTCGTGAAGATAGAATTAGTGATTTAGAAAATAGATTAGATTTTGCAAATGATACTATTGATATGTTAGAAGATAAAGTATCATCACTAGAAGAAATGTTAAATTATTTCAAAGAATTATGGGATAAACTTATTAAGTTCTTACAAGATAAATTTTTCTCTACCAATAAATATGATGATATAATTGATGAATTATATGAAGAAGAGATTTTAGATAATGATGATATAGATACAATTAAAAATGAATATAGCAAAGATGATGAATTAGAACGATAAAAAATAATTATGATTTCATAGATTATATATAGAAGAATAAAAGGAAATAAGAGCAAAATAAAGGGGTATGTCTTGACTTTTATTGAGAAAACACTATAATAATAGTTAACTTTTTGAGAGGGGGAAAATATAATGAAAGATTATTCATTAAATTATGATGATTCTAAAAAATTTATATTATCTTATAAAATAGAAAATGGAAAAATTGTTGTAAAATTAGCAAGTGGAGAATCATACACAGTTCCATATTCAGAGGAAAATGAAAATAAAATAATATCTAGAATGGAAGAACAAGCTAGATTTGCACAACCAAAACCACTTCAAATGCTAGATAAAATATTAACAATAAGCCAACCATTGATGTTACCAATAGCTATTATGAATTTTGTAAATAATGGTGGATGGTTTTATGGTATGCTTCTTGCTATTATTGCTGAAGGTGCAATTTATTATCCTGCTAAAACAATAATAAATGCAATAAAGAAAAGAGATATAAAAAAATTAAATTATTTTTTAGATCATAAAGAAGAATTAAATGAAAATATTGAAAAAAGTGAAAATATAAAATTGGGTGTTAGTAAAAAAGCCATTAAACAAATTGAGTTACAGAAGAGTAAAAACAAGCAACCATTTAATATTAATAATATTGATAACTATTCGTTAAGTGATTTAAAGGTATTAAGAGAGAATATCGAAAGAATCTCAACATTTGGATTTAATGAAGAAGAAACTATTTTAGAAGATACAATAGAAGAAAAAGGCCCAGTATTAAAAATGACATTAGACAACAAAAGAAAATAGTTTATAAAGTAGCACAAATTATTGCTACTTTTTCTATTATTTGGTAAAATGTTATTAGAAATTGATATAAAACTATGAAATTTCTAATTTGTGAGTAAAAGTTTGAAATAACTTAACCACTCGCACCATTGGGAAATCCGCTCGGACTTTTTATAGTTTCGAGAATAAATAGATAATCAATTCTAAATTAGAACTGATTAAAATGGTAAATGTTATCAGACAAAAAGAAACGTTAAAAAAGAGATTAGAATTTATTTGCAATAATTATTTTAAAAGATTTATTACTTTTTATATATTAAAAATGGTTTCACATTAATTTTAACGCTATAAAGATGGTTATGAAAGATGATGAAAGTATGCGAAAAACAGTCAAAATATGATATAATTTTTTATTAGGAGAGTGTAGACTTATGGATTTAGAAAAAGAAATAAAAAAGATACAAGAAAGAAATAAAATGGTTGAATTAGATAAATCATGGGAAACAAGTAGCACTAGAAAAATATGCATTATGATTTTAACTTATATAGTGGTTATTATATATTCATGTGTTATAAGAAAATATAATAATATATTCTTAAGTTCATTAGTACCAGTAATAGGTTTTTCTTTATCTACTTTATCGTTGACTTTAGTTAGAAAAATTTGGGAAAAAATAATTAATAAAAAGAAACTTTAAAACAATAATTTTGTGAAATGGGTCAAAAAAATTTTACATTTTGCATACTTTATACAAGAAAATGCTGCTATAATAATAGAAGTGAAATAATTGAAATAAGATATTATGAATTACATTTAAAATATTAAGAAGGCATATTATATAATGTAACTGAAGATACAATCGGTTCTATTTATGAAAAAAAATAAAAGCAAATCGAAAACAAAGAGATTATGTATATAATGAATTAATAGATGCTATAAAACTAGCATCGTTTGTAACAATAAAAAATATGAAAAATGATTATATAAGAAAATTAAAAATATGATTAGTTTTTAATAAATACTAATTGTATTTTTTTTTAATATTTGATAAAATGTAAATAGTAGGAGTGAGTATATGAAAAGAATATTTTTATTTGTTATGATTTTATTTTTAGTTTGTGGATGTAAAAGAAATAATAATGAGTTAATAATGGTTACAGAAGCTGGATTTGCCCCGTATGAATATTATAAAAATGGTGAAGTTGTTGGTGTGGATATAGATATAGCAAATGAAATTGCAAAAGAACTAAATAAAAAATTAGTTGTTAAAGATATTGATTTTCATGCCATTATTAATGAAGTAAAAACTGGTAAAGCTGATTTTGGTGCTGCTGGTATAAGTTATAGTGATGAAAGAGCTAAAGAAGTTGATTTTTCTATTAATTATTCTACTAGTAAACAAGTTGTAATTGTTAAAGAAAATAGTAATTTAGATAATCTTGAAGATAAAAAAATAGCAGTTCAACTTGGTAGTATAGCTGATACTTTTGTTACTAAACAATATAAAAAAGCGGATATTGTTAGACAAAAAAAGTATTTGGCTGCTATTGAAGATTTGAAAGCTAATAAAGTTGATTGTGTTGTTATGGATGAATTACCTGCTAAAGCTATTATAAGTAAAAATGAAGGATTAAAAATTCTTGATAAGGCTTTAACTAGTGATAGTTATGGTATGGTTGTAAAAAAAGGTAATAAAGATTTACTTGATGCTATAAATAGAGTTTTGGAAAGACTTAAGAGTGATGGTAAAATTGATGAATATATTATAAAACATACTGAAGGGTGATTTAATGAATATATTTTATAAAATTGGCGAGAGTTTTTATAATAGTGTTATATATGATAATAGATATGAGTATATATTGGAGGGATTATTTCATACTGTTTTGATTGCTTTTTTTGCTGTTATTATGGGTATTGTTATTGGTTTATTAATTGCTTTAGTAAGACATTATCATGATAATACTGGTAAATTAAAGTTATTAAATGGTGTTTGTAAGGCTTATGTTAATATAATAAGGGGAACTCCTGTATTATTACAATTAATGATAATATATTATGTTATTTTTAAATCAGTTAATATAAGTATTATAATTGTTGGTATTTTAGCTTTTGGTATTAATTCTGGTGCTTATGTTTCTGAAATAATAAGATCTGGTTTGATTTCTATTGATAAAGGACAGATGGAAGCTGGTTATACTCTTGGTTTAAATTATAGTAAAATTATGAGGTATGTTGTATTACCACAAGCTATTAAGAATGTTTTGCCTGCTCTTGGTAATGAATTTATTACATTATTAAAGGAAACATCAGCTGGAGCTTATATTGGTATTTTAGAACTTACTAAAGCTTCTGATATTATTGCTTCTGGTACTTATGATTATTTTTTTCCTTTAATTATAATTGCTTCTATTTATTTGGTTATGACTTTGGGATTGTCTAAATTAGTTAATTTGCTTGAAAGGAGACTTAATAATGCTAGAGGTTAATAATTTATCTAAGAGTTTTGGAGATAATTTAGTTCTTGATAATATTAGTTTTGTTATAAAAAAGGGCGATGTTGTTTCTATTGTTGGTCCTTCTGGTAGTGGTAAGAGTACTCTTTTAAGGTGCATTAATTATTTGGAAAAACCTACAAGTGGTGATGTTATTTTTGAAGGGAATAGGGTAAATAAAATTGTTGGAAAAGGTATTGGAATGGTTTTTCAACAGTTTAATTTATTTCCTAATTTAAGTGTTCTTGATAATATTATTTTATCTCCTGTTAAGTTAAAGATTATGGATAGGGAGAGTGCTGTTAAGAAGGCTTATGAGTTACTTGATATTATTGGTTTAAGGGATAAAGCTAGTAATTATCCAGATGAATTGTCTGGTGGACAGAAGCAAAGGGTTGCAATTATTAGGACGTTAATTATGAATCCTGATATTATTTTGTTTGATGAACCTACTAGTGCTTTAGATCCGGAGATGATTGGTGAAGTTCTTGATTTGATTAAAAGGATAGCTGATAGTGGGAAAACGATGCTTATTGTTTCTCATGAAATGAATTTTGTTAAAAATGTATCAAATAGGGTTTTGTTTTTAGAGGGTGGTAAAATTTTATTTGATGGTAAGACTGATGAATTTTTTGATAGTTCGAATGAAAGAATTAATAGTTTTCTTTCACTTGTTGATAATTAGAAAGGATTTGTTGATAACATGTTTGACCTAATACATACATACATGTATTACTAAAAAATAAAAAAAATAATATTTTTGTTGATAACTTTATAGAGGGTATAGACTATATAGATACTGGTCCTCTTTTTGAGGTACAAAAAATATTAGAAGGAGGATGTAATATATGAATTTAAATAAAAAAATAATTGTAGTTTTATTATTTATAATAGGTATAGCAGGATTAATAGTAGGTAGTATTGCTTATTATAGAATAGTAGTTAG
>CAJKKJ010000098.1 GCA_905200435.1 uncultured Bacillota bacterium
ATATGGCAGTATTTTGTTTCATATTAATCGGTTCATTAATGGGATTTTTGATGTTTAACACATATCCGGCTAAAATATTTATGGGTGATACAGGTTCTCTTGCATTAGGTGGAGCACTTGGAGCTGTTGCTATTCTAACAGGTCGTGAATTTACTTTGATATTAGTAGCAGGTGTATTCGTAATAGAAACACTATCATGTATTATTCAAGTAGTATCAGTAAGATTAACAGGAAAAAAGGTTTTTCTAATGACACCACTTCATCATCACTTTGAAAAACTAGGATGGCAAGAAAACGATATTGTAAAATCGTTCTGGGTAGTGGGATTGATATTTGCAATGATTGCAATTGCTTTTGGAGTATGGATATAAAGTTAGAGAAAATCTAACTTTTTTAATGGAAGGAGTAGTAAGATGGAAACAATAAATAATGTAAACGATTTTATAAACAATATAGTATGGGGAATACCTATGATAGTATTAATACTTGGAACAGGAATATACTATACAATTAAATTAGGATTTGTTCAAATTACAAAAATAAAAGAAATATTTAATGGAACATTAAATAAAAAAGTAAAAGAAAAAAGTTCAAATGGAATATTATCTTCTGGACAAGCGGCTTTAATATCAATAGGTGAAATAGTAGGATCAGGAAATATAGCAGGCGTTGCGACTGCTGTTGCTAGTGGTGGACCGGGCGCTATATTTTGGATGTGGGTAGTTGCATTTTTTGGTATGGCAACAAAATATATAGAAATAGGTTTAGGAATAATATATCGTAAAGTTGATAAAAAAAATGACGAAGTTAAAAGTGGTCCAATGTATTACTTAAGAGATGGTATGCATTCAAAATTTCTTGCTTTTTTCTATGCAATAATGGCCATACTATCTTATGTAGTTGTTGTTGCAATGGTTGATACAAATACAATAGTAAATGCTATACAAGCTAAATATAGTGTTCCTTCTTATATAATAGGTATAGTTTTAATAGCTATAGTTGGAATAGTAATATTCGGGGGAATAAAAAGATTAGGTAAATTTAGTAATATAGTAGTACCATTTATGGTTATATTATATATATTATCTGGTATATTTGTTTTAATTTATAATTATCAAATGATAGGAAGTGCTTTTTTAGAAATTATTAAATATGCTTTTAAACCACGATCAGTATTTGGTGGATTTATGGGACTATCTGTAGCACAAGCTATGAGATATGGTTTTGCAAGAGGAATTTATTCAAATGAAGCAGGACTTGGAACAGCTGCTTTTGCTCATAGTACTGCTAAAGTAGATAATCCTATTGAACAATCATTATGGGGTCCAATGGAAGTATTTATTGATACAATGATAGTAAATACATTAACAGGTTTAGTTTTAGTAATAGCTGGTTTATGGCAAAGTGGTTCTGATGGTGCTGAATTAGTTATGAAATCATTTGATACAGTAATTCCAAATGGAATAGGTAGTTTTATAATTATGGTATCTTCGGTATTATTTTCATTTACATGTTTAACATCTGGAAGTTATGTTTGCGAGGAATGTTTTGAATATATATTTGGAAAAAAGAGTAAAACATTGGTAAGAATAATATGGCTTATATTCATATTTATTGGATCAATTACTAGTCTTGAATTAGTATGGAATTTAGCCGATACAGTTAATGGAATGATGTTAATTCCAAGTATGATTGGGCTTCTTGTATTAGGGGGTCAAGTAGTTAAATTATCAAAAAAATATTTTGAGAAGAATAATATAGGGAAGTAAATATAATAAATTTAGATTTTTAAGGAGAGTATTTTGCTCTTTTTTAAATTTTATAGTGTGGTAAATAGACAATTGATTTTTTATATAAAACTATGATATAATTATAGCAGTCAAGAGGTGACTTATGAAGATAAAAAGTGTTGAATTAAAAATAAGTGCAGTTAGAAGAAGTCAATATCCTGGTGATGAATTGCCAGAGTTTCTACTTGTAGGAAGATCAAATGTTGGAAAAAGTAGTTTTATCAATACACTTATAAGTAGAAAAAATTATGCAAGAACATCATCAACTCCTGGTAAAACACAAACAATAAATTTTTATTTAGTAAATGAAGAATTTTATTTAGTTGATGCTCCTGGATATGGGTATGCAACTCTTTCTAAAAGGGAACAAAAAAAATTTGGTTTAATGATGGAAGATTACTTAATAAATCGCAAAAATTTAAAACATGTATTTATGTTAGTTGATTTTAGAAATAAACCAAGCAATGATGATTTACAAATGTATAAATTCTTAAAATATTATAAAGTTCCTGTTACAATAATTGCGACTAAAGTGGATAAAGTATCTATTACACATCAACAAAAACAAAGAAGTGTTATTTTGAATAATTTGGATTTAGTTGTAGGAGATGACTTTTTAATGTTTTCAAATGTAACTAAACAAGGTAGAGATGAAGTTTACGAAAAAATAGAACGAATAATTGCCTAATACATAGTATATTTTAGGTGAAAATATGCATATAGAAGATTTTGATGATAAATTAATTATTTATATAAATAAAAAAATTAATTTAGAAGATATAAGTAGTATTTTATTAAAATCTAAAATTTTAGGTGTTGATATAAAAAATTTTGATAATATAGTTATCTATGAAGATGAAATATTGGGTACTATATTAGAATTAACTTTAGAGAACGATAATTATTTTACAACATTCGATATGAATGTATCAGTTTCTAAAGATAAAAGTTTTTTATTAAAGCTTGAAGAAAATATAGATTTTGATATAATGTGTGATATCTATAAATATAAAAATAACTTTTATGTGCAAGTAAAAGATAACAACTTTATTAAAGTTGGACGTATATTAGAATATTCAAAAATAATATATGGCAGTATTGTTAAAAAAATAAAAAAAGATAAAAATAAAATAAATGGAGGTATTGTTGTATGAGAAAAAATGTTGTTGCATTAGTCGGAAGACCAAATGTTGGTAAGTCTACATTATTTAATAGACTTGTAGGAAGAAAACAAGCAATAATTGAAGATATACCTGGTATTACAAGAGATAGAATTTATGGCTTGGTTAATTATGATAACTATAGTTTTCATTTAATTGATACAGGTGGTATTGATCTTGGTACAGATTCTTTTAGACGAGAAATAAAAGGACAAGTTGATTTAGCAATTGATGAAGCAAATGTTATAGTATTTGTTGTTGATGCTAAAGAAACATTAACGGCAAATGATTATGCTGTAAGGGACATGCTTTTAAAATCTGGAAAAAAAGTTATTGTAGCTGTTAATAAATGTGATAGTAAAGAATCAGAAAATCATAAATACGATTTTTATGAATTGGGATTTGATGATTATATTTATATAAGTGCTGAAGCTAAAGATGGTATTGGTGATTTATTAGATAAAATTGTTGAAGATTTTGATGAGACTTCTTATGAAGAAGAAAAAGGGATTAAATTTTCGATAATTGGTCGACCAAATGTAGGAAAGAGTAGTTTAACAAATGCTTTATTAAATGAAGAAAGAGTAGTTGTTTCTCCTGTTGCTGGAACAACTAGAGATGCAATAGATACACCATTTAAATATAACGGCGAAGATTTTACAGTAATTGATACTGCTGGAATGAGAAAAAGAGGTAAGATATACGAAAATGTTGAACATTATAGTTTACTTAGAGCTTTAAAAGCAATTGATAGATCTGATGTATGTGTTCTAGTTTTAGATGCTAAAGAAGGTATAATTGAACATGATAAGCATATAGCAGGATATGCACTTGAATCTGGTAAACCGGTAGTAATTGTTGTAAATAAGTGGGATGTTGTTGAAAATAAAGATGAAGAAATGAAAAAATTTAAAGAAAATATACGTAATAATTTTCAATTTATGCCTTATGCTCCAATAGTATTTTTATCTGCAAAAACGAAAAAAAGAATTGGTACATTAATGCCAGAAGTTATAAAATGTTATGAAAATACTCATAAAGAAATTAAAACATCTGCAATTAATGATTGTATAATGGATGCATATTTACTTAATTTACCACCTTCATATAAGGGTAAGAGACTTAAGATTTATTTTACAAAACAAGTTTCTTCTGCACCACCTACATTTAACATTTCTGTTAATAATAAGGGATTGATACATTTTTCATATCCTAGATATTTAGAAAATAAAATAAGAGAAACATTTGATTTTAGTGGTACACCAATTGTATTACAATTTAAAAATAAAGGAGAAGAGGATATATAATATCCTTTTTTGGTACATAAAAGTTAGTAATTCATATAATGTTCTAGGAGGATGTTAATGAATTTTTCAGATAATTTTTTTAGAAGAGTAGAAAGAAAAACAAATGTTGATAAGGGGACTATATTGGACTTAGCTAAAAAATTACAAGAAACGGATTTAAAAAATGAAAATACTTTAAGGGAAATAATACAGACATTAGGTAATATGACTGGAAGAGAAATAAGTAAGGAAAGGGAAAATAAAATAATTAAAGCAGTTGTTAATGATGAGGTTCCAAAAAATATAGATAAAATGATATAAATTTAATTATTATTTAGATATGAGTGCAAATATTTAAACCTATTGACTTTATCAAATATAAGTGATAAAATCATAATCAAGAAAGCTCATATATTGAAATTCATTATTTTACC
>CAJKKJ010000099.1 GCA_905200435.1 uncultured Bacillota bacterium
CTATTAATAATATTATCACATATTCCATTTTTATCACCACAATAAGTATATCATTTTTCGCGCAAAAAGAAAATATAGAAAAAGGAATAAGTAAAACTTATTCCTAATATAATTTCTTTTTAAGAGTATTTTGTTTTCTTGATTTTAAATTCTTAATGGTATTTTCAAATTCGCTTTTTATTATTTCTAATGGAACACCACTTTGATATAATTCCATAACATTATTTTTCATTTTTTCTACTTTGTTCTTGTTTTTTTCAAAATCATTTGTGTAACTACCTTTTATTATATCATCAAAATCAATAAAATCCTTTGTTTCTATATCATCTATTCTTTGACAAAAGAATGAACTTCCTTGTCCCCGAAAAAATCCTATATTATAGCTAATATCATCTGATCTAAAATTATATGATTCACTATATTCATTTTTTCGAGTACTCATATAATTTTTTTTGGCATATTCATCAATAACTTCAAATAATAAGCTTAAGTTTTTCATATTGATTTTATCAGTATCAGAATATTCTCCTGAAACAATTTCATAATAATCATCAGAAAAAGAAGGATTTTCTTCCGTAAACTTTTTAAGCCAATTAACATATTCTTTACTTGATCTCATTATATTTTTTATGCTTTCTCTATGTACAAATTTTAAAATAAAATCATCATTTTTGTTCATCATAGTCTCCTATTTTGTTCATATCCCCCATTTAAACTTATAACATCATAATTCTTCTTTAAAACTTGAACTAATCTTAAACTAGACTTTCCCTCATCACAATATATAACGTAAGTTAAATTTTTACTTAAATACTTATTAGGAAAAGCCAGTATATCTTCAAGTTCTATATTAAGGGCACCTGGAAGGTGTCCTTTCATATAATCTTCTTTTGTTCTTATATCAATCAGTTTATAATTTGTATATTTTTTTAAATCTTCTATATTGATAGAATCCATTTTATCACCAATATAGTATATGTTAATTACTCGCCATCGCTCCAAAAATCATCAAAAAATTCATCATCTGTAACTTCATCTTTTGTTTTTTTAGTTTCTTCTGGTTCAGAAACAACCTTAATGTCTTCTTTTTCAGAATTATCTACTGGTATTTCTATTGTATCATTAGATTTATCATCTGATTCATAAGACCAATCATTCTTATCTTTTTCAGCAGCTTCTTCAGCTTCTAATTCGGCAATTTTTGCATCTATTCTCTTAACAACTTCGTCCAAATCAATTTCAGAATTCTGACCATTCATATTTCCAAACGGGTTAGAATTGCCAAATGGATTACCTCCAGCAAATGGATTATTTGTTTGACCACCAAATGGAAATGCAGGTTGATCATTCATATTTCCAACCATACTTTGGAATCTTTCTGCTTTAATTTTATCAACAAATTCCTTTATATCAAACATTGGAATACTTAATTTTTCACGAGTTGGGTATGTTGCTTTATCATATTTTTTGCCCCAATCTATTTTCCAGTTCATTACAAGTTTTGTTTTAAATGGCCATTGTCTTGTTCTCAAGATAATTGTTTCACCTTGTTTTAATCTTTGTAAATCACTAACTGTTATTAATGGCGTTGATGCTGTTTTATCTTTATCTTTAGATTTTTTCTCACCACATAATTTACTTATCTCTTCAAGAGCCGCAACTTCTGTACTTATTAAATAAATAATATTTCCACAGTTACCTTTTATTGTATCAGCTTGCTCCTTACCATATATTTGATTTAATTGAGCAAAATTCTGAATAATGAAATTAAATCTAATTAAACGGCTTCTTGCAGCAGTTACCATTGTTGTAACATCTTTTAAAGGTGGCATATTTGCAAATTCATCCAATATAAAATTTGTTCTATATGGTAATTTTCCACCACATTCTTGAGCAACATCGATTAATGTTTCATAACATTGTTTAATGAATATTGTAACTAATGAATGATATGTTTTCTTTTCATCTTGTATAACTATAAATACTGCTGTTTTTTGTCTACCAATATCTTTCATATCAAAATCATTATGAGCAAGCATTTCAGATAATACTTCTCTTGATGTAAATAATTTTACTTTTTGTTTAAATACAGCTAGAATACCACCTTTTGTTTCTGATGGAGCCATCAAAACACTACTTGCGTTTACATAAGCACTACTTGCAGCATCTTTAGTTGAAAAATATTCTTTTATATATGTTGATGCTCCGCATCTTTCTTCTCCAATTGTACTCATTAAATTAATACTATTTAAATTAATTTCATCAGGAGCAGCATCATCAAATAGGCCTAATGCCAAACCAGAGAAGTAATCAGCAGAAGATTTTTCCCAGAATGGATCCTGATTTTGAGCTTTTTCATCATACAAAATATTAGCTGCTAAATCATCTAGTAACTCAATAGCTTTATCTTTATTTCCTTCTTTATACAAAGAATAAGGTAAATTTAATGGATTCCATGAATTACCTTTTTGTGGTTCACGGAAATTTAATAAAACTATATTATAACCTTTTTCTTTTAGCATTTCTGCTGTTTCTTCATAAATCTCACCTTTAGGGTCAGTTATAATCATTGACTCACCCTTACGTGCAAGAATTTTTACTGCTGGTAAAACCATATATTGAGTTTTACCACTACCAGTAGAACCAATTATTAATGAGTGTGATTCACCATCATCAACATATATTTCTTTACCATTGTTAATTAAAGGTAACCCACCATATTTCATTTTTTCATCAGTTACTTTTACCATTTTTAGTTGTTCTTTTATTTCTTTTTCTTTAGCCCAATGTGAATATCCATCACTTTCTTTTTTCTTAGTAGAAAAACCAATTCCTTTTTCCTTATCAAAAATAAGTGAACTAACACTTGTTAATATCCAAACTAATATAATTATAAATAATAAAATACTTGCAACTAATCTAACTGGCATATAAATGTGATATGGAAATAACCAAATATATGGTTCTACAATTCCATAACTAGCCCAGTTTCCTAAATTTTCAACAATTAATGTTGATAAATAAAATAAAGCAATTGAAACTATTATAAATTTTATCCAGTCTTTTTTTTCAGCTCTTATTTTCATAACTTCCTCCGTTTTTATTACTAAATATAGTATAACATTTTTTTATCTAAAATAAAAGAATATTATAAATATTCTCTTATTTTTTTGAATTCCTTATTGTCTTCTAAATCAGTATCCCTTAATTTTTCCAATAAATTTTTTTGTTCTTTTGTTAATTTAGAAGGAGGTAAAATATTCAAAACAACATACATATCTCCTCTTTTACCTGAATTAACATTTGGAACACCTTTTCCTTTTATTCTCAACTTATCACCAGTCTTAGAATTTTCTGGAATTGTTAATTTAATTGTTCCATCAATTGTTGGCACATCTCTTTTACATCCAAGAACACAATCAACTATTGTTATTGGTAAGAATAAATATATATCATCTTCTTCTCTCTCAAATATTGGATGTTCTTCAACTTTAAACTCAATATACAAGTCTCCACTTGGTCCACCATTGTATCCAGCTTCGCCTTTTCCAGCAACTCTTAATTGATTACCATTATCAACACCAGCAGGTACTTTAACTTCTATTTCTTTTGTTTTATTTATTTTGCCAGTACCACGACATGTTGAACATGTTTTTTCATAAGTAGTTCCTTTACCATGACAATTATCACATGTTGTTCTTGTCATGAATGAGCCAAATATTGATCTTTGTTCACTTGTTACTGTTCCACTCCCATGACAAACTGAACAAGTTTTTTCACCCAATCCACCTTTACCATTACAGTCAGGACATGATTCACTTGATGCAACTTTTACAGTTTTCTTACATCCATTAATTGCTTCTAAAAATGTTAAATTTACTCTTACTAAACTATCTTCACCTTTACGACTTTCTCTTGAAGTAGTATTTCTTCCTCCAAAATTAAATCCTCCAAATGAACCTCCAAATAAATCTGAAAAGATGTCTGAAAAATCAAATCCTGAAAAATCATAACCACCAGCTGCGCCATTATTGTCAAATGCTGCATGACCATATTGATCATATTGTTTTCTTTTATTAGGATCAGATAAAACAGCATATGCTTCTTGCGCTTCTTTAAACTTCTCAGCAGCATCTGGGGCTTTATTTATATCAGGGTGATATTGTTTAGCCATCTTCCTGAATGCACTTTTTATTTCGTCATCAGTAGCTGTTTTAGAAACACCTAAGACTTCATAATAATCCTTTTTCATAAACATACTCCTTATCGATTAAATCATTAAATGATTCTAAAGCTTCATAAACAATATCATCATTTAATATATCTATATCACATTTTTTTAATAATTCTAGTGGATAATCTTTACCACCACTTTTTAAAAGGTCAATATACTTATTTTTAAATTCTGTATCATTTGCTCTTATTCTTTTAACAATATAACTTGCACTTGATAATCCCGTTGCTTATTTATATACATAAAATGAATCATAGAAATGAGGAATTCTTGCCCATTCATATTTAATTTGTTCATCAATTTTTATATTGTGTCCAAAATACGTTTTTATTTTATCATAATAAATATCTGATAATGTTTCACTGGTTAATACTAATCCTTGCATATTTTTTTCATGAATATCTT
>CAJKKJ010000100.1 GCA_905200435.1 uncultured Bacillota bacterium
TTTGATGGTAGTACTGATGATGATATTGATTTTGCTGGAAAACAAATTACTTTAAATATTTCTATTATAGGTAAACAAGCAAGAGAGAATACATTGGTAAGTGTTATTAAAAAGAATGCTGTAGTAGATACTAATGTTGATTTTAGTGCAAGTGCGACTAAAAGTACAGGCAATGGAAATGGTATAAACATTTTAAGTGGTACTGAAAATAATACAAATCCTATCTATTATTATAGAGGAGAAGTGGATAACAATAATGTAATATTCGCGAATTTCTGTTGGAAGATTGTTAGAACTACAGAAACTGGTGGTACAAAACTTATATATAATGGAGTACCTGCTGATGGTAAATGTAATAATACTGGTGTTGATAGTGCTTTAAAAAACATTTCCGATGGTTCTGAATCTAACGTTATACAATTTAATAATTATAATGATTATCTATCAGAAATAGGTTATATGCATGGATTAGTAAATTATACAACCAGTCAATTAAATGAATATAAAAATCATTTGGAAGATAATGGTATAGTGCCAAACTCAAATAATGGAAGTGAACAAATAGGAAATAAAGTATTTAGTATAGTTGGTAGACATAACCAAAATGCGAAGAGTTCTACTATAAAAATTGTACTTGATACATGGTATCAAAATAATTTGTATGGAACAAACTATGAACGATTGATTGAAGATGCTGTTTGGTGTAATGATAGAATGATTAGTACGGGAAATTATTCATTAGACAATTATGAAACAAATAATTCTTTTAATTATGCGGGTTATGATAGAAATAATGCTGCACCTTATAAACCAAGTCTTACTTGTACAAGAAGTATAGATAAATTTACAGTCAGTAAAAATAATGGTAATGGTGATTTAATATATCCAGTTGGTTTATTAACTGCTGATGAATATACATTAACTGGAAATAATGCCAATAATTCTACAAGTACATCTTATTTATCTACTGGATTAACAGTATGGACAATGACTCCTTTTGCATATCAATCAGGTAGTACTTTAGTCTTTTCTATAATGAATGATACAAATAAACTTGCAAGTAACTTAACAACTTATAAAGCAAGTGTACGTCCATCTATATCTCTTGTTCCAAATATAGAAGTTGAAAGTGGAAATGGAACAATGGATAATCCTTATATAGTACAATAAAAAATGAGATTTTTTCTCATTTTTTTATCTGCAGTAAGGTCCTGGACAATAAGGATAATAGTAATTATTATAAGAATAATTATAAGGTCTAGGGCCATATCCTGGACCATTAAAATATGGTGCGACTAATCCTCCAGTAAGACCACCTAAGATGAATGGACCTAAAAATCCACCACCAATGAAACGATCGTTTCCTCTATATGGATAATAATTCATTTTTTTCTCCTTTCATCATATATTATGAAAAAATAATTTAATAGTGCATAACATTATAGTGGTGATAAAATGAAAAAAGTATTCGAATATATAGGAATTATTTTTTTATTCATATTTAGTTTTATATTTACAGAAAAAACAGCAACTGTTTTAAAAGAACAGGATGATATAATGATAAAAATAAGAGAAGTAGAAAAAAATTATTACATTGAACCGAAAGAAGCAGTTATTTTAAATAATACATTTATTCCTGGAATAAGTGGTCAAAAAGTTAATGTATCAGATAGTTATTATAAAATGAAAAAAATGAATTTATTTAATGAAACATTATTAATATTAGAAAATATAAAACCAAAAGAATTATTAAAAAATAACAAAAATAAATTTATAATAGGTGGCAACAAAAGTAAAAAAGAAGTTGCGCTTGTTTTTATTGTTAAAGATTATATTGGTGATCTACTTGATATACTTGAAAAAAATAATATTGAATCAAATATTTTTGTAACAAGTGACTTTTTGGAAAATAACAACAATATTATAAATTCAATAAGTAAAAAACATATAATAGGTAATCTTAGTAATAATATGAATTATAATGATTCAGATTTTATATGGATGAATACAATTATAAAAAAATTTAATGATAATTATTGTTATACTGAAACATTAAATGAAGATATATTAAAAATTTGTAATCAAAATAAAGCTTATACGATTGTACCAACTACGATAATTAAATCAAAACCATTATTAAATATAAGTAGAAAACTTAATAATGGTGATATAATAGCATTTTATGTAAATGAAGAAAATATTAAGGAATTAGATATGTTAATTAAAGAAATAAAATCAAGGGGAGAGGAAATAGTAAAATTGGATAAATTATTAATGGAAAAATAAAGAAATTGATCAAAATTAATAGACTTTTTTGACCTCTTATACTATAATAAATGACTAGTAGGGAGGTTAATATGATCAAAGAAAACTTACCAGTGATTATACTTAAAGGAATAATATTACTTCCAAATAATGAAATAAGATTAGAATTTGATAATACACCAAGTTCTAATGTAATAGATATATCAGAAATGTTTCATGATAATGAAATATTAGTTGTAAATCAAAATAATCCTTTAGAAGAAATGCCGGATAAATCGGATTTACCTAAAATAGGAATTATTTCTAAAATAACGCATAAAGTTGAGTTACCTAATGGTAAAACAAGAATAATAATTAAGGGTATTAAAAGAGCAAGTATTCATGAATACTTAAATCATAGTTCAGATATTATTGAATCAATAATTTCGGAAATTGAAGTAAAAAAAATAAATAATTCAGAAGAAGAGGTTATAATAAAAAAACTATACCAAGAAGTTGAAAAATATATAAAAGCAGTTCCATATATTAGTAATTCAGTATTATCATTAATAATGAATATAACGGAATTATCAAAAATGACCGATATAATCGCACTTCAATTACCTATATCTTTAGAAAGAAAAAAAGAGTATTTATTTGAAGTTGATCCTAAAAAAAGAGCTGAAATGTTACTTGAAGACATCTATAAAGAAGAAGAGATGTTTAAGATTGAAAAAGAAATAGATGCTAAAGTAAAGAAAGACATTGATAATAGTCAAAAAGAATATATTTTGAGAGAAAAGATTAAAGCTATTCAAGAGGAACTTGGAGATTTGTCTTATAAAGATGTTGAAATAGAAACTTTAAGAAAAGATATTGCTTTATTAGATGCTCCAAACAATATAAAAGAAAGATTAAAAAGTGAATTAAAAAAACTTAGTATTTCTAATTCTTCTTCTCCTGAACTTAGTACTATAAGAAATTATATTGACTGGCTTTTAGATATTCCTTGGAATAAAGAGACAATCGATAATTTTGATTTGGATGATGCTAGAAATAAATTGAATAATACACATTTTGGTCTTGAAAATGTTAAGACTAGAATAATAGAATATTTAGCTGTAAAGAACCGTAAAAATGATTTAAAAAGTCCAATTATATGTTTGATTGGTCCACCTGGCGTTGGTAAGACATCATTAGCATATTCAATCGCTCTTGCATTAAATAGAAATTTTGCTAAAATTTCTTTAGGTGGAATATCTGATGAAGCTGAGATATTAGGTCATAGAAAAACTTATATTGGTTCAAATCCTGGTAGAATTGTAAGTGCCTTAAAGAAAGCAGGAAGTATTAATCCAGTTATATTAATTGATGAAATTGATAAAATGTCTAAAAATTATAAAGGTGATCCAGCATCTGCTTTGCTTAATGTTTTGGATCCTGAACAAAATAAGGCATTTAGTGATAATTATATAGAAGAAGAAATTGATTTATCGAAAGTAATGTTTGTTACTACTGCCAATTACATAGAAAATATTCCAGAAGCTTTAAAAGATCGCTTGGAAATTATTAATTTACCTGGTTATACTGAATATGAAAAAATAGATATTGCTAGAGGATATTTGTTACCTAAAATATATGAAAATCATGGTATAAAAGAAGAAATAGTTTTTGGTAATAAAATACTTTCTTATATAATCAGAAGTTATACTAAGGAAGCTGGTGTTCGTGAACTTGAAAGGATGCTTGCTACAATAGTTAGAAAAATTGTATCAGATTCTGTAATAAAAAAAGAAAAACTAGAAAAAACTATTATTTCATTTAAAAAAGTAAATGAGTATCTTGGTAAACCTAGATATGAGATAGCTGAAAAAATGGCAAGTTTTGATCCGGGAATAGTAAATGGACTAGCTTATACGGATTTTGGTGGTGATACTTTAAATATAGAAGTTAATTACTATAGAGGAAATGGTAGATTAAAATTAACTGGATCTTTAGGAAACGTAATGAAAGAATCAGCTGATGTTGCTTTAAGTTATATAAAAGCTAATTATGAAAAATTTGGGATAGAATATAATAAGCTAATAAAAAATGATATTCATATTCATGTTCCACTTGGGGGTACTCCAAAAGATGGTCCAAGTGGTGGCATGGCAATTGTTACAGCTTTAATAAGTGCATTTACTTTAAAAAAAGTACCAAGTGATGTAGCATTTACTGGTGAAGTTACTTTAAGAGGAAATGTTTTACCAATTGGTGGGCTTAAAGAAAAGTCTTTAGGAGCAAGTAGGTGTGGAATTAAAAAAATATTTATTCCAAGAAAAAATAATTGCGATCTTGATGATATTCCTATTGAAATAAAGAAAAATATTGAATAAAACAATGTAAA
>CAJKKJ010000101.1 GCA_905200435.1 uncultured Bacillota bacterium
TGTAAAAAAACTATAAAAAAAAAGTGACTTTTCTTATTTTTTGTGTTATAATTTACTTGGAGGATTATGATTTATGTTTTTAGTGAGTTATATTAGAAATGATGAATTGAATGGGTTGAATGAGAAAAATGATTTTTTATTTAATTTGAAGAGTGCTATTTTAAATTATAATAAATTTGTATTGGTTTCTAGTAATCCTGATGAATATGAAAAAAATGATAAATATTTAGAATTTGATAGAAAATTGTTTGAATTATCTGGTATAAAATTTAGTGAATATATTGTTTTAGATAATAGAAATATAAGCGATATAAATGAAATTTTTAATAATTGCTCTCTTGTTTTATTGAGTGGTGGTGATACTTATATTCAAAATATGTTTTTTAATTCAATTGATTTAAAAAAATATCTTAAAGATATGGTAATAATTGGTTTAAGTGCTGGTGCGATTAATATGGCAGAAAGTGTTTATAATAGTCCTGAATCAGAAGATGATTTAAAATATGATTCTGTATTAAAGGGACTTGGTTTAACAAATATAAATGTAGAGCCTCATTTTGATATAGAAAATGAAAATAGAATTCAAATGAATAGTATATTAAATGAATCATATAAAAGAACAATTTATGGTATTCCTGATGGATCATATATATTTGGTAATAAAGTTTTTGGTGTTTGTTATAGAATTAAAGATGGAGTAATTGATTTAATAAATAATGATGATAGTTTTAAAAATATATAGAAAAATGGTGAATTTATGAGGTATTTAGGATCGAAAAGATTAGAATGTGATGAACTAATTTTGCGTAGCACTTTGGAAAGTGACTTAAAAGTACTTTGGGAAATATTATGTAATAGAGATGTATCGAAGTATTATTTGGTTGGAAAATTTAATTTGAACTGGGAAGATGAGAAAAAGTGGCAATATAAAAAACTTGAGCATGCAAATGATAATGATGTATTTATATGGTCAATAATACTTAAAGGTGAAAATAAATGCATAGGACAAGTTTGCTCTCAAAAGATATCCGGAAAACCTGATGATATAAGAGATGTTGGATGGTTTATTGATTCTAATTATCAACATAAAGGATATGGAAGTAAAGCTGCTAAATTAATGCTTGATTATATGTTTAATGAAGTTGGAATTTTTAAAATAGAAACTTGTGTTGAGAAAAATAATGTTTCATCTTATAAAATAATGGAAAAATTAGGATTTAAAAAAACAAATATAATTAGAAAGGTTAAATATACATTTGCTTCTGAAGAAGTAGAGTGCTTGTGTTATGAAATATCACAAGATGAATATTTAAATAGGTTTAAAAATTGAAAATAATAGAATATGAAAATAAATATTTAGAGGATGTTAAGGATTTATTGGTTGAACTGGAAGAATACATAATAAGTATTGATGAAGATGAACTTGATCAATTACATGATGATTATAGGGATAATATGGCTGTTTTGGATTTACAAGAAGTAAATGAAAAAAATGGCAAATGTTATTTAGCTATTGAAAATAATAGGGTAATTGGTTTAATAATGGGATATGTTAGAGTTTATGACAAATATGATTATTTGGATTATAAATGTCCTAAAAGTGGTGAAATATCTGAATTGATTGTTTCAAAAAGTGTTAGAAGTAAGGGTGTTGGTAGTAAATTAATGGAAACTATGGAAAAATATTTTAAGAGTATTGGCTGTGAATATGTGTTACTAGATGTGTTTGCATATAATGAAAATGCTATTAAATTTTATAAAAAACAAGGGTTTCATTCGAGAATGATTAGAGATATTAAAAAAATATAGGAGATGTTATGATAGAAAATTTAAAATGTGTAAATGAAAATGTTAGTTTGGATGATTATTTAAAATTATATAAATATGTAAGAGATAATATGGAACATCCAGAATGGTTAGGAACTTTTACTAGAGATGAGATAATTGAAATATTAAATGTTGGTGGAAAGATATGGCTTTATTATGATAATTCTAATCTTGTTTGTTCAATGTTTTATATTCCGTCTAGTAAAAAGTCTTTGGTTAAACATAATGTAAATTATAATGAAGAATTAGTTGGATCTCTTGGACCAATAATGGTTAGTCCTGATTATGTTGGTCATGGATATCAAATTAAAATGATGAATATTTTGGATGAATATTGTAGAAGTATAAATAAAAAATATATATTTACAAAGGTATGTTCTGATAATTTATATTCTTTAAATAATATGTTAAAGGATAATTATAAAGTTGTTGATGAATATGAAAGTGAAAGAGGAATGGATACTGCTTTGATAAAAGAAATTAATAAAAAATAGGAGAGTATTTAAAAAAATATTTTGACATTAATATTATTTTATGTATAATATTTTATGTGAGGTTTTTATGGAAGAATTGTATAAATTAAATAAAGAGTTAGAAAAAGATAAAAAAAGAAAATCAAATCATTACGAGTATTCTGATAGTTTACCTGCGAGTGCTAAAAGGGCTCTTGATGATTTGGAATTAAAACATGATACTTCTTGGATGATGGAAATGTTTGAAAGAAATAAAAATAACTTGAATTCGATTGCACTTCTTTACAGGGGGAATAAAATTACTTATAAAGAAATGTTTGAAGAAGCATATAAATATGCTAAATCATTAAAACAAATGGGATATGATGAAAATAGTGTTGTACCAGTTTGTATGTCTAATATGCCAGAATTTATATATATTTTCTTAGCGCTTAATATGATAGGCTCAACTATAAATGTAGTTGGTAGTTGGTTTAATGAAAACTATTTAATAAATATTTTAAATAATACAAATAGTAAAACGATTTTTATTTCTGATGATGAATATGAAAATTTAAAGGGTGCTATAGAAAAATCTAATATAAAAAAAATATGTATGTTTTCATTAACTGATTCTTTTAAAATGGGAAACAAATATGAAAGTATAGATAATAGATTTCATAAAATTGAAAATCTAGTTCCTAAATGTAATGATATTATAGATAGAAATGAATTTGTAAAAATAGGAGAAAACTATGATAAAGATGTAGTATATGATGGAATTTTAGATGATGTATGTGCGATTACTTATACGAGCGGTACTACTGATCCTGGTTGTCCAAAGGGTGTTGTTCATGCTAATAGAAGTTATATAACTTTATCAAGATATAAAGAATCTGATGTATCTGGCATGCCAAGCATGAGAAATTTAACTGTATTAGGTCATATTCCTACATATACACATATGGAATTGTCATGTGCTATATCCGATACTTTATATGAAGGATGTACACTTGCTTTAGAACCATTTTATGATAAAGATTTTTTCCCATATAGTTTATTAATTAATGAACCAAATTTTGTTCCTGCTAGTGTTGGATTTTGGGGTAACTTGTGCAAATTATTAAATTTTGATCCGGAGTTTAAGTATATTAATCTACCATTTTTGATGATTCCGACTGTTACAGGAGAGGCTTGCTCAAGAGGAGAAGAAAAATTTTTCAATTATACATCTAAAAAACATAAATTTGGTACTGATAAATTACCTTTTCCGCTTTCACCAGTAACATTTTCTATTGGAGGTGGAACGTCTGAAAGTAGTGGTATATTTGTAACTTTGTTTAAAAGTTTACAAGAAAAAAAGTATGTTTTAGTTAAAAAATCATTAGGTTTAACTCCGCATAAGTTTGTTCAAATAGAGGTCTTAAATTCTGAGGGAGAATATTGTAAATTGAATGAACCTGGTTTGTTAGTTGCTAATTCTCCATGTAATATGTTAAGATATACTGATGATAAGTTAAATAAAAAGGCATATGTTTTAGATGCTAATGGTAATAGATGGTTAAGTTTAAATACTTATTCATATAAATCTGATAATAGAAGAATTAAAATGAAGGGTAGAATGGGAGCATATATTGAGTCTTCTGTGGGTAATATTCCGTATTATTTGATAGAAGATATAGTAGATGTTGATAGTGATATTATGTCTTCTTGTTTAGTTAAAGTTGGAGATAATTATGTTTGTCATATTGAAAAGCAACCACTTGTTAAAGAAGAAAAAATGAATGAAATAATTGAAAAATGTCAGAAAAGATTGATTTGTGCTTTACCTGATGATGTAGTTTCAAGACTATATTTGAGAGTTAGAAACAATGAAGAATCTTTCCCACTTGCACCTAGTGGAAAAAGAAATTATGGTGAGTTAATAAATGAAGGTATAACTGATAAGTGTATTAAAATAGATAATGTAAAAAAATTAATTAAAAAAAATTAATTTTTTTATGACTTAATTTAAAAAAAATGGTAAAATATTATTAGAAGGTAGGGTAATAAATGAATTGTACACTTTTAATTCTAGTGGTTTCTATATTTTCTTTTACACTGAATTTAATATTTTTCTTTAGAAAACATATAAAAACAAAAGAAACAAAGAT
>CAJKKJ010000102.1 GCA_905200435.1 uncultured Bacillota bacterium
TAATTAAAGCACCCATCATTATGATAAATAATACTATGACATAAATTTTCAATCAAACCAACAATAATATGGACTTTTTCCTTTTTATTATCTAAATTAATATTCAATTTATCTAAAAACTCAATTACTTTATTGGTCATTTCAAGTTCTTTCTCATGAAAAATTTTTGATACATCACTATCCAAATGCGATAATGCAATTATTTCTTCATGAGCATTCTTTGACAAAGTATGCTTTAAAATAAACTTATTAATAATTTCATTTATAATATCATCTAAATTATTTTGATTATCCAAAACATCAAGAATAGGGAACATAATACTATTATAATATAAATCAATACCCTCTAAAAAAATTTCTTTCTTATCATTAAAATACTGATAAACAATACCCGTAGAAACATCAGCATATTTTGCTATATCATTTGTAGTAGTATTATAGTAGCCGTTTTTACAAATAAGTTCAAAACCCTTTTCAATAATTCTATTTCTTTTTTCAATAGATCTCTTTTGTTTGGGCATTCTAATATTAGACATACAATCACTTCCAAAAAGTATTATATAACAAAAATAAAAAAAACACAAAAATATGATAAAAATATCACATTATATTGACATCTTATACAATAAAACGTATAATTATATTGGAGGTAGAAAATGAAAAAAAATAAATTTAATATTAACAATCTAGACTGTGCCAATTGCGCTCTTGCAGTTGAAAAAGAATTAAATAAACACTTTTCTAATGCCAAAGTAAATTTTAATACATCAATAATTACATTTGAAAGTGAAAAAGAATGTAGTTTAAAAGAAATAAACAAAATAGTAAAAAATGTAGAACCAGAAGCAAGTGTAACAGAAGAAAAAATCGAAACAAAAAAAGAATATCATTTATGGATATTAATACTTGCTGTTGCTATCTGTTTGATAGGTCATTTTCTAATAAAAGACAACTACAAAATAATATTTTACATAATATCTTATATTTTACTATTATATAAAATATTTATGAATGCTATAAAAATATTAATAAGAAATAAAAGAGTAGATGAAAATGCCTTAATAACAATATCCTGTGTTGGAGCACTTTGTCTAGGCGAAGTAATGGAAGGTATGATGGTTGTAGTACTATATACAATCGGTAAAATATTGGAAGAAAAAGCAGTAAATAATTCAAGAAAATCAATATCAAACCTAATCAATTTAAAAGAACCATATGCTAATAAAAAAGATGGTAAAGAAGCAATAAAAGTATCAGTTGATGATTTAAAAATTGGTGATATAGTAGTTATAAAAAAAGGTGAGAAAGTACCAGTAGATGGAATGGTAACAGAAGGTAAAAGTAAACTAGATACATCAGCTATAACAGGAGAAAGTGTATATAGAAGTATTGAAGAAAATGATGAAATATTATCAGGATGCATCAATATGGGCAACATAATTGAAATGAAAGTAACAAAAGTTTATTCCGATTCAACAGTTGCTCAAATACTAACAATACTAGAAGAAGCAACCGATAAAAAAAGTAAAGTAGAAACAAATGTAAGTAAATTTAGTAAAATATATACACCAACAATTATTTTACTTGCAATTCTAATGATTTTAATTTTACCACTATTTAAAGTATCTTTAAACGAAAGTATATATAGAAGTTTAACATTCCTAGTTATATCATGTCCATGTGCAATAGCCATTTCTGTACCACTTTCATACTTCACAGGAATAGGTATAGCAAGTAAAAATGGTATCCTAATAAAAGGAAGCAACTATTTAGACAATTTATCAAATGCCAACAATATAATATTTGATAAAACAGGTACTCTTACAACAGGAGAATTTGGTGTAAGCAAAATAGAAATAATCGATAAAAATTATACAAAACAAGAAATAATAGATATCTTAGTAAATGGCGAAAAATATTCAAATCATCCAATTGCTAAAAGTTTTATGAATCTAAAGAAAACCAAAGATTTAAAAATAGCAAACTATAAAGAAATAGAAGGAAAAGGTATTTCATTTAACATTTCCGATAAAAAAATAACAATAGGAAATAAAAATCTATGTAATTGTCCATATGATGCTATCTTACATTTAAATATAGATAATAAACATGTTGCATCAATAACTATAAATGATGGTATAAAAGATAATGCAAAAGAAGTGATTGAAAAATTAAAAAATGATAATATCAAAGTACATTTATTAACAGGCGATAAAAAAGATGTTGCGCTAGCTATAGGTAAAAAATTAGGTATAGATGACATAAAATATGAAATGCTACCAACAGATAAATATAAAATGTATGAAGAAATAAATCAAAATGCCTTAAGTATATTCGTTGGTGATGGTGTAAATGATGCTCCCGTATTAAAAAGAGCAGATATAGGAATATCAATGGGAAATGTTGGCTCAGAAGTAGCAATTGAAGCAAGTGATATTGTTATAATGAATGATGATTTAAATAAAATACCACAGGCAATAAATATCTCAAAATATACAAAAAAAATAATCAAACAAAATTTGATATTTGCATTCTTAACGAAAATTATAATTCTTCTATTAAGTGTATTTGGTCTAGCAACAATGTACTTAGCAGTATTTGCTGATACTGGTGTAACACTAATTACAATAATTAATACATTAAGAATAAAAAATAAATTTGAAAAATAAAATAGTAGAACTAAAAGTTCTACTATTTTTGGGGGTGTTTTACCACTTCGTATGCTAGATGAAAGAGAAAACCTTACAAGAAATGGAAAACTCAAGTTTAATAAAATAAACTCAAAAAAACATTCACTAAATATAAAGGATAAAATTACCTTTACAAGATAATTTTATAATAAAAAAAGAAATTAAGTCAAGCATAAATTTTTGCAAAATGTAAACAAAAGGTACAAATGTAAACAATATAAAGTCCTTTTACTATTGAAATATAAAAGAAAATAATGTTATAATAAATTCGTGATGAAAAATGCAACTGAAAGATTTAACATTTTCCTATGGAATGGAAAAAATATTTGACAATGTAAATTTAATAATAAATGAAAACGAACATATAGGAATAGTAGGAGTAAATGGAGCAGGCAAAACAACTTTTTTTAAACTAATAATGAAAGAACTAGAGCCTGATCATGGCAAAATAATAATTAAAAATAAAACAAGAGTTCAATTGCTCCCACAAGTAATAAATGATGAAGTCCCAAACATGGATATAACAGTATTTGACTATTTATTATCAGCTCGTCCAATTGATAAATTAAACAAAGAATTATCTAAAATATATGATTTAATGGGTGAAGGAAAAAACATTGAAGAATTATATAAAAAAGAAGAAAAAATAGAAGAAGAATTAAATTATTGGGAATATTATTCTGCAGAAGGAGCCTTACTAAAAATAATAAACGGAATGAATATAGATGATGAAATGCTATATCAAAAATTAGATAATTTATCAGGTGGCCAAAAATCAAAAGTCGCATTCGCTAAACTATTATATTCAAAACCAGAAATTATACTATTAGATGAACCAACAAACCATTTAGACAAAGAAACAAAAGAATATGTTATAAACTATATCAAAAATTATAAAGGAACAGTCTTAATAATATCCCATGATAAAGAATTCTTAGATAGTGTAACAAATAAAACATTATATTTAGATAAACTAAATAAAAAAATGGAAATATTTAGCGGCTCTTATTCCATTTTTCTAAGAAAACTAGAAGAAAGAAATAAACTATTAAAAGAACAAGCCGAAAAAGAAGCCAAAGAAGAAGAAAAATTAAAAAGAATTGTTCTTCTATACAGTAATTCATCTGGAAACAGAAAAAGAATGGCTCAAGATAGAGAAAAGAAACTAGAAAAATTACAAAAAAATAAAATCATAATCGAGCCAAAATTAAAAGAAGCAAATTTAAAACTGGAATTAAAACAACAAAGTGAATTAATACCACTAAAAGTAGAAAATATAACATTTGGTTATAAAGAAATTTTATTCAAAAATCTAACATTTGCACTTTCAAGAGGAGAAAAATTTCTAGTTGTTGGAACTAATGGAGTAGGTAAATCAACACTACTAAAATTAATCGTCGGAAATTTAAAACCAATCTCAGGTAATATAGTTAGAGGCGAAAAAACAATAATAGGTTACTATGCTCAAGAACATGAAGGACTAGATTTAGAAAAAACAATTATTGAAAACTTAAAAGATTTAGGGAAAGAAGAAAAAGAACTAAGAAGCTTGCTTGGAAGATTCTTATTTTATGGTGATGACGTCTTTAAAAAAGTAAAATACCTTTCACCAGGAGAAAGAAGTAGAGTCGCTCTAGCAAAACTAGCATGTATGGGAGCAAATCTACTAATTCTCGATGAACCAACAAATCATCTAGATCCTAAAACACAAGAAATGATAGCAGAAGTATT
>CAJKKJ010000103.1 GCA_905200435.1 uncultured Bacillota bacterium
AATAAGAATAATATAGAAAATTATGATATAATAACAACTAAAATTGTTGAAATGTTTTTTTCTGATTTTGTTAATAAAAGAAAGTATATAAAATCTATGGGGAAAATTATTTCAGAAATTGTAGATAATGTAAGAGAGCATTCTGATAATAAATCTTGGTATATTGTTGGAAATGTAATTCCTAGAGATGAGCATAATAAAAGTAGTATAAGATTGGTTATTTTTAATTATGGTAATACTATTTCATCTAATTTGAAAAACTTTATGGATAATACTAATATTTTGTTACCATCAAAACAAGAAAAAATAGTAAATGCAAGTAAAGAGATTATTAAAAAACATATTCCATTCTTTAAGCCAGATTATTACGAAGAAGAACAAGCTTATATGTTTTTGGCTATTCAACAAGGAATAAGTTCAAAGATAATAGATGATAATAATATTAATAAGAGAGGAAGCGGAATATATAAACTAATGAATGAAATATATAAAATATCCGATTTATCCGATACAGAATGGGCTAATTTATCACTTGTTTCAGGAAATACAATGATTAAATTCAAAAATAAATATAAATATAAAAAAAATGACGAAATTGATAATGATTTATATCAAATCAATTTCAATGACAAAAATTCTATTTATTGTACACAAAGTAGTGATTGTATAAAAAAATTGAAATATAATATATCAGGAACTTTGATATATTTGGATTTCAAATTTAAGGAGGAATTAATAAATGAGTAAAAATTATTTAATTGATTTATCTAAATATAAAAATGATGAGGCTAAGTTTATTGTTGGGAGAGACAATGGATATAAAGCTAGAAAAACAGAAGAATTAGATAAATTGGTTAAGGATGTTCAGAAAGGTAGAAAATGTAAAATTGAATTTGTAATTAGTGACGATATATATGGTGTTGTATCATCATTTATATTGGGTATGTTATCGGAAATAGTAAGTAAAATAAACAATAAAGAAAGGGTGTATGAAATATTTTCTTTTGATAAATTACCACTTGATATAAAAAAAGAATTTGAAGAAGAAATAGATTACATTCTTGGCGATTAAGATGATTTTAGATGTATTAGCCGTAATTATTTCGATATTAGCTATGATAGTTAGTATTGTTATTTGGCTTAGTGATAAAAAATCTATTTGGTATTGGAATATTGTTATTGTACCAATACAAGGAATATTTAAAGAATTTAAAAGTGCAACTATTTCCGATAAAAAAAATTACATTAACCAAGTTAATGCATATACAAGAAATCTAAAAGATTATGTTTCATTTTTAGAAATCAGTGTAAGTCAAAATAAAGTAAATCAAATAAAAGAATTTATTGAAGATAAGATGGATAAAATCGTAAAAACAGTAATGATTGAAGATGATGGTGGGAATTATTTAGAATTAATTTCATTGTTTGAAGTAAGATTATACAAAAAAATAGCAAAATTAATATTGAAAAGAGTGAAAAAAGAGGATTGATTTGATTTCAATCTTCTTTTTCTATAATTAATTCAATTTCATTTCCAAGGCGTTCAATTATACCAACAACAAGGGCATTTCCCATCATAAAGTTTCTTCTCTTGTCTGTCATTCCGGTATTTGTCCAGTTATCAGGGAAACCATTAATCCTTTCACACTCTAATGGTGTCAATAGTCGTATCTTTTTTGTTATATAATCTTCAACAATATGTGTTGTTCTACTTATACCGCCTTCACTTGTCAACATTGTTCTAGCTGGTGCTTCCAAATTGTCAGGACATGGCATAGCACCTTCTGTATACATATAAGATTCTCCATTTGGTTTAATTCTAGGTATTCTTTTTGTTCCCTTTAAATACTTAAATTTTTCAAGTGTTTCCTCATTTAAAAAATATTTATCATCAACTTTATCTTTTAGTATAATGTTTTTTAAAGGATAAATATTAGTGCAATCTTTTTCAACTTTAGAAGAATAAACTTTCCCATTTAGCATGATTCCAGCATTGTAAAATTGAGCCTTAAATTTATTGCTTATTTCAACTAAATTATCATAACTTTTTTTAGATAAATCAGCAGTACTATAATTCAATTCTTCATTTTTTATTGGAAATTGTTTTGCAAATATTCCTTCATTAAAAATAATATCATGTAGATTTGTTTTTGTTAATGACTTATAATAGTTTGTTGTTTTGTGATAGGCAAAAATAAATATTCTTCTTCTCTTTTGAGGTAGTCCATATTCTCCTGCATTAATAACCCTCCATTGTACAGCATATCCGTTATCCATAAAAGTTCTCAAAATAACACCAAAATCTCTTCCTCTTTGTTTAGCAGGCGATAATAATAGTCTATCAACATTTTCTAAAAGTACGAATGGTGGCCTTTTTGTTTTTAATACATCTGCAATAGCCCACCATAAGACACCTTTTTTTCCTTCAATTCCTCTGCTATTAGATAAAGTTTGAGCAACTGAGTAATCCTGGCAAGGAAATCCTCCAACTAATAATGTATGGTCAGGTATTTCCTTTTTATTAACTTTAAAAATATCTATATTGCTTGCGTTGCCATCTCCAAATCTTTTTATATAACAATTGAATGCATCTTGCGTTTTTGTGGATGGTTCCCATTGGTTAGCCCAAACGAAATTCCAATTTCCGTTTTCTTTGACTATACCATCTGTTAACATAACTTTATTTAGACCACATCTAAATCCACCAACTCCTGCAAATAATTCCACTACTGTTTTTTTCATAATTAATACTCCTTTTCTATTGTTTGTAAACTTACTTTATATTATAATATATATAGATAAAAAGATCAACTAATATTCTTTTAAAATTATAATTTTTTAAGCGAATAAATCAATATTTACTAATAATATTTTATAATATTTTTTTGATAAAAACAAGATCGAAAGGAGAATTTATGAAAAAAAGTTATACAGAAGATGAAATTCAAAATTTAGCTAAATCTACAATTGGAAAGTCTTTTAATGAAATTGAAAAAATATTTTCAAATAATAAAAATAAAGATTATAATATTACTGAAGAGATACCTAGTTATGTTATGGAAGAAGAAGTTCAATATGGTAAAGTGAAACAAAATAAAGCCTATTTTGGCCACGCTTTTGAAACTAATGTTTATAATTATGATATTAATTCTACCTCAGCACCAGATTTTGAAGAAGCTGGTGTTGAATTGAAAGTAACTCCCTACAAAAAAAATAAAGATAATACATTGTCTGCGAAGGAAAGGTTAGTTTTAAATATTATTAATTATATGGATGAATATAAACATACATTTTTTACCAGTCATTTTTGGTATAAAAACAGTAAGATACAAATTATATGGTATTTATATGAGCCAGATAAAAACAAAAAAGATTTAAAGATTACGCATGAAAAATTATTTACTTTTCCTGAAGAAGATTTAAAAATTGTGATTGATGATTGGAATACAATTATAAAAAAAATAAAAGAAGGAAAGGCACATGAAATATCTGAAGCTGATACAATGTATTTAGGAGCTTGTACCAAGGGCGCAAACTCTCAATCATTAAGACAGCAACCATTTTCTTCAATAAAAGCCATGCAAAGAGCATTTTGCTTAAAAACCTCATATATGACACAATTGGTAAGAAAGTATATTGGCAATTACAAAGATGTGGAAAAAATTATTGGTAATAAGGATATTACATTTAATGAATTTATTGATAATGTTGTTAATAAATATAAAGGAATGACGCAAAAACAATTGATGGAAAAATTTAACATTGATTCAACTGCAAAAAATCTTAATGCTATGATAATAAGTAGAATGTTTGGAGTTAAAAGTAATTTGAGTGAAACGGATGAATTTTTAAAAGCAAATATTATTCCTAGAACCATAAGAATAGAGAAGAGTGGAAGAATTAAAGAATCTATGCCATTTCCTGCATTTAAATTTACAGAAATTGCTTGTCAATCATGGGAGAATTCTGAATTTAGAGAAGAGTTGGAATCGACTAAATACATGTTTTTTGTATTTAAAATGATTAATGACGAATATGTTTTTGCAGGAATAAAATTATGGAATATGCCAGAACAAGATATAGAATTAGAAGCAAAACCTGTTTGGGAGTTAACATATAATTGCATTGTTACTGGAAATATAGTTGAGGAAATAGATAAAAATGGTAATAGAATAACTAAGTTTCCTGGAATGTCTGATAATAAAGTTTGTCATGTCAGGCCGCATGCTAGAGACTCAAGTGATACATTTGATTTACCTGTGAGAGATAAGCTAACAAATTTGACAAAATACACCAAGCATTGTTTTTGGTTGAATAATAAATATTTAGAAGAAATTTTAAAAGAGTTTATATAAAAT
>CAJKKJ010000104.1 GCA_905200435.1 uncultured Bacillota bacterium
TATGTTAGGTAAAAGTGGTAAAGTTGATATTACTATAAAATACACAAATAATGATAAACATAGTATGTTAATAAATGGAAAATATGAAACTCTTTATACACCATTTGTTGTAATGTTTGGAACAAGTATAAATGAAACAAATACAAGTAATATTACTATTAATAATGGTAAAGTAGTATCAAATGGTTCTAAAAACTTTATAGTAGGTATTAGTACACCAGGATTATATGAAAGTTTAAAAATTTCTAATTTTAAAGATTTAGATACAATTAAAATAAGTTATGATACAACATGTTTTGAATTAGGTTCAATTTATAGTGTAATTACTCCAAAAGTAATAGATGAAAGTGATTTAAAAATATTTGATAAAATAGATGATTTATCAAATAAAGTAAATACATTACAAAAAAATACGGATTTAATTGAAAGTAATACATTAAAATTATATAATGGTTCAAGTTTAATAAGAAAGAATCTTTTAAATAGTATAAATAATTTAAAAAATAATAGTGGTAATGTATTAAATGAAAAAGAATTAGAAGCTATCAGTACTAAAGTAGTTAATGAAACTAATAAAACATTCACTGATGATTATAAAGTAAAACTAGGTGAAAGTACTTGGAAGAATGTATCAGCTAGTTTAAAATCTAGTGATGAGGTAACAAATAAAGTAACTAGTATAACAACTTCTAGTGTATCAAATGCTGTTGTTGATTACTTAAAATCAGTAGGTGAGTATGAAGATTATGTTAAATGTGAAATGGGTGATAGTGCTAGTTGTCAAGTAATTGCTAGTGATAAAACTTTACCATATGTTAAAGAAGCAGCTTTAAAATCATCTTCTGAAACTGCTAAAAATGTATCTAGTTATGTATCTAATTATACAGCCGAGAAAGTAACTAAAACTGTTGCCCCTTTAGTTGCTCAAACAACAGCTTTAGAAACTTCTAAAAGTGTATCAAAGAATGTAGCAAATGAAGTTGCGAACTCTGTTAAAGAAGCATCTATCCAAACTGTAAGTTCATCATTAAAAGAATTATATGATGGTATTTCTAAATTAGATGATGGTTTAAAAGAATTATCAGATGGAATTACTAAATATAATAATGAGGGTATAAAAAGTATAAGTAAATTAGTTAATGGTGATGTTAAAAATATAAGTGCTAGAGTTAAAGCTTTAACTAAATTAAGTAATGATTATAAAACTATTCAAAGTACTAAAAAAGTAAATGGTTCAACTAAATTAATTTATGTTATTGATTCAGAAAACTATGTACCAAATAAAGTTGTTGATAATGTAACTGAAACAAAATTAACATTCTGGGATCGTGTTAAAAATTTATTTAAGTAATATTAAAACCTATAGAAAATCTATAGGCTTTTTGTTATTCACTCATTTTTAATAAATCATCTTCAGAAATAATTTTAATACCCAGTTCTTTTGCTTTAGTATTTTTAGATGAAGTTGAAGTAATATCATTGTTAATCAAAAAATCAACATTATTTGAAATTGCCTTAACAACTTTACCACCAAGAGATTCAATATATTCAATAAGTTCATCTCTATTTTTAAAATTATTCACACTACCAGTTATAACAAAAGTTTTATCCTTTAAAGTTGTTTTATTATTAACATTATCAATTAAAATAATTTCTTTTTTAATTTTATTATATTCAGAAATAAAATCAGGATTTTTAAATGTATCTATCCATTCTTTAGCAATGACATCTCCGACACCAACAATCTCACTAAGCTTATCATAAGATAAATTAGATACTACGTCAATATCGTTATTAAATTTACTACAAATAAGTTTGGCTCTTGATAAACCAATATCAGGAATCCCAAGCGAATATATAAAGTTAGCAAGTTTAACTTTTCTTGATTTTTCAATTGATTCAATTAAATTATTATAAGACTTCTCACCAAATCCATCAAAGTTAATAATTTTATCTTTATAAATAGAAAGATTATATAAATCAGCATAAGTTTTAACCATATTTTCATTAATAAGTCTACTTAAAATAGCTTCTGAAATACCATCAATATTCATAGCATTTCTACTAACAAATAAACTTAATCTTTTCATAAATTTAGCAAAACAAAATTCATTAGGACAATATAAATAGGTAATATCATTATTAGTAACAATTTCTGTTTTATGATTACAAACAGGACATTTATCAGGAATAACTAAGTTATTACTACAAGTAATATTATTTGCAATCTGTGGTATTATCATATTAGCTTTATAAACTTCTACTTCATCATTAAGACCAATTTTTAATTCTCTTAAAATAGAAATATTATGAAGCGAAGCTCTAGAAACAATTGTTCCTTCAAGTTCAACAGGATCAAATACAGCAACAGGATTTATTAAACCTGTTCTAGAAGCCATCCAATCAACTTCTCTTAAAATTGTTTTAGCAGTCTCATCCTGCCATTTAAATGCAATAGAGTGTTTAGGATATTTAGCAGTACTTCCCAAATTATTTCCATATTCTATATCATTAAAAGTTAAAACAAGCCCGTCAGAAGGAATATCATATGTTTTAATTTTTTCTTTATAATTTAAAACTTCATCTTTCAAATTATTTTTATCAACTTTAACATATTCAACAGTTTCAAATCCAAGAGATCTAAGCCATTCAAAATTTTTATCTTTATAATTGGATAATTCACTAGAAGCTTCAATAAGAGCAAATATAATACAATTAACATTTCTTTCAGCAGTTACTGAACTATCAAGTTGTCTAACAGAACCTGAACATAAATTGCGCGGATTCTTATATTCACTATCAACATTCATTTTTTCAAAATCAGAATATTTGATTATAGCTTCTCCTCTTAAAACAAGTCTGCCCGTATAGTTAATGGAAAGAGGAATGTTCTTAAATTTTTTAACATTTTCTGTAACAACTTCCCCAACAACACCGTTTCCTCTAGTAACACCACTTACAAGCTTGCCATTTTCATAAGTTAGAACAATAGTAAGTCCATCAAGTTTCCATGAAAGTAAACCTTCTTTGTTTCCGATAAAAGAAACAAGGTCATCTGGATTTTTGGTTTTAGAAAGTGATAACATCGGATAAGGATGAGTAGTTTTTTCTAATTCCGTCGATACAGTAGGTTCAACATTAATAGTTGGACTATTAGAAAAAACCATATTAGTTTCTTTTTCTAATGATACAAGTTCATCATATAATTTATCATATTCATAATCAGTCATCATTGGTGTACTTTTTTGATAGTAAAGCATTGATGCTTTATTCAGTAAATCTATTAGTTCTTTCATTCGTGCAATTTTATCATTCATATATTTTCTCCTTGTAAACTAAAGGTTTTAAACACCTTAAATATTTTATCATTCATTGTCTTTATTCTACCTTCTTTATAAATCAAAGTCAATAATTTTCCACTAAAGCTGTTGGTATTTTTTCCACCAAAGTTGTTGGTATTTAAGAATATTGAAATTAGCCCAAAAAAAATTGGTAATTTTTGGATTTACACTAATAACTTTACATTTGATTTGCACAAAAAAAATATGCAACTGCATATTACTTGTGTCTGTTAATTAATAATAAAGCAGGATCAATTCCCAAACCTTTCGTTATTTTTTCAATCATATCAATAGTTATTTTTCCTATTTGTTCTTTCAATATCACCTATATAGGTTGGTACTTAAATTTGACAGTTCTGCTAATTTTTCTTGTGATAATTTGAGCTCTTTTCTGTAAAACTTAACATTGTCGCGAAATATTTACCTTAATGTCATTTTCTCATACCTCCTTAGTAAAATTATGGTATGATTTTTTGAAACTTATTACAAGCAACAACCTTGGTGGTTTCATTTATAAATTCTATTCTATTTTAACAATAAATAGTGTATAATAAATTTGAAAGAAAATATTTATTTTATAATCTTAAAAAATTAAGCACTACATAAAAATAGGGAGGTATAAAATGAACTGTATTAGAGTGTTGGTAGATGAAGATTTTTTATAGTAACAAGAGATAAATGCATATTAGAGCACTATATAAAAAAAGAAAAGGAGAAAAAATGTTAGAACAAAGTAATTTAAATAAAACAATAATAAAAAAAATAGTCCAAGAAAACTATGGAATAAAAGTAAAAAATATAAAACATATAAATAGGGGAAGCGCTAATATATACAATTTAGATAATAAGTACATATTAAAAGAATTTCCAAGTGATCGAAAAATAGAACAAATTACAAAAGAATATAATGTAATTAAATATTTAACAGAAAAAAATTTCAGAGTACCTACATATGAGGAAACAAAAGATAACAAC
>CAJKKJ010000105.1 GCA_905200435.1 uncultured Bacillota bacterium
AGAAGTTGTACCAATGAAATATCAAAGAGAACATCACCCAGCAAGAAAGACTTTTCAAGCTATTAGAATTGAAGTAAATAATGAATTAGAAGTATTTAAAAGTGCTTTAAAAAAATCATTGAATTTACTTAAAATAAACGGAAGAATATGTGTTATAACTTTTCATTCACTTGAAGATAAAATTTGTAAAGACATATTTAATGAGGTTTCAAAAAATCCAGATGGTTATAATGATATGCCAATAATCCCTGATGATTTAAAACCTAAATTTAAAAAAATAAAAACAATTGAACCTTCAAAAGAGGAACTCGATTTTAACAATAGAGCTAGAAGTGCTAAACTTCGTATTATAGAGAAAGTGGGAGAATAAAAATGCCAAGAGCTAAGAAAAAGACATTTACAAAATTAGATACAACTTTATATTTATTTGCGACTATATCACTACTATGTATTTTCTTAGTAAAAATATTTGGCGGTGCTGAAGTTAGTCACTTAAATATGAATATTGAAAAAGTAAAATATAGTATAAATGAACAATCTAAAAAGAATGAGAGTTTAACTATGAAAGTAAATGAACTAACATCATTTGAAAATATACTTGCAGTTGTTAAGGAAATGGGATTAGAATATAACAATGAAAATATATTAATTATTAACAAGTAGGGAGTAATTATAATGAAACAGAAGAAATCAAAAACATGGCCATTTATTAAAATATCTACAGTGTTTGTCTTGATTTCTTTTTTAGTTATTGAAGTTAGAATGGCTTATATTGCTTTATCTCCTGTAGTTGATGGAACAAATATTCAAGAGTTTGCTTCTAAAAGAAATACAACTAAAAGGATTTTAAAGGCAAGTAGGGGAGTAATATACGATGCATCTGGGGATGTTCTGGCAAGAAATGTTACCTCGTATACTGTTGTTGCAATTCTATCTAATTCTAGAAAAGATCGGATTAAACCTGAAGAAAAAGAGGGGGTTGCATCTAAACTTGCGCCTGTTTTAAATATGGATAAAACTCGTCTTCTCAATCTTTTGAATCAGAATTTATATCAAATTGAGCTTGGTCCTGAAGGTAGAGGAATTAATATTCAAAAAAAAGAAGAGGTTGAGGCTTTAAATATAACTGGTATAGAATTTATTGAAGATACTAAAAGAAATTATCCAAATGGAGATTTTGCTTCTTATATTGTTGGTTATGCTAAATCATATGTTAAAGATAATGAAAAAGTTATTATTGGTGAACTTGGGATAGAAGGACTTTATAATAAAGAATTAACAGGTGAGGATGGCTATTTTAAATACCAACAAGATACTTCTGGTATTCAAATCCCTAATACACCAGAAGAAAGAATACCTGCTAAGGATGGATATAATATTTATTTAACAATTGACTCAAATATTGAAAGATTTACGGAAAGCGCAATGCATGAATTAACGGAAAAAGCCAAACCTGAATGGGCTGTTGTTGCTCTAATGGATGCCAAAACAGGAGCGATTCTTGCTTCTAGTACTTCGCCTTCTTTTAATCCTAATAAACTAAATATTACTAATTATGAAAATCCATTGGTTACTTACGCTTTTGAACCTGGTTCGACTATGAAAATATATTCTTATATGTGTGCGATTGATAAAGGAACTTATGATGGTAATGCTTTATATGATACAGGTATTATTAAAATAGATGGTGGTACTGTAAAAGACTGGAACCAAATAGGATTTGGTCGTATAACTTTTGATAAAGGTTTTGAGTATTCTAGTAATACAGGTGCAATTAATTTGATGCGTAAATTTATTACTAAAGATGAATTAAAAGAGTGTTACAACAAATATGGTTTTGGTTCTAAAACAGGGGTTGAACTTGCAAGAGAATTACCTGGTAAAATAAGTTTTTATTATGACCTAGAAGTAGCGAATGCTAGCTTTGGACAAGGTATTACAACAACTCCTATTCAACATTTACAATCTTTATCTATAATTGCTAATAATGGTAAAAAAATCACACCATATGTTGTTGATAAAATAGTAGATCCTAATACTGGTAAAACAGTTTATGAAGGTAAAAAAGATGGTGTACAAGTTGTCTCTGCTAGTACGACTAATAAAATGAAAGAATTAATGAGAAATGTTATAGAAGGAAAAGATGTATTTACAACTGGTACAAATTATTATAAAGAAGGTTTAGGACTAATTGGTAAAACAGGAACTGCTGAGTTCTGGGATAGTAGTAAAGGTTCTTATGCAACTGGCATCCATGATTATATTTATTCTTTTGCAGGAATGTTCCCTTATGATGATCCAGAAATAATAATATATGCTGCTATGAAGAAACCAGAATATCAACCTAACCAAACTTTGAGTAAACTTGTAAAAGATATTGCTTCTGATACTTCTAAGTATTTAAATATTTCTACTGATGATAATAAAACTTTAAATTCCTATGTAATTACAAATTATTATAATAAAAACATAGATGATGTTACAAATGATTTAATTAGTAAAAAACTAAATGTTTATGTTATTGGCGATGGTGATAGAGTAATTAACCAGTATCCTAAAGTTAATAGAACTATTGTTGAAGGTGATTTAGTAATTCTAAAAACTAATAGTACTTCTATTACTGTTCCTTCATTTATAAATTTATCTTATAAAGAAGCTAATGAATTATGTAATATGATGAGTGCTAGCTGTAATTTTACAGGAAATGGTTATATTAACGAACAAAGTATTCCTGAAGGTACATTATATGATAAAGAAAGTATTATTGAATTAACATTAGAGTAACAATTTATATAAAAATATGATATAATTGATATAGAGTAGCGGGGTGAGGAAATGGAGCATTTACCTAATATTATTTTTAATGATGATGAAGATGAAAAAAAAGAGAAAAAAACTATTGAATTTGAAATTAAGAGTGATTTAGTTGGGGGTAATGAGAATGCCGAACGTCTTATTAAACCTGATGAGAGAAAAATAAAAAGAATTGATGATTTAGTAATTGGAAAGAAAGAACTATCTAAAGCACCTCATCCACCAGTATTACCAATTCCGAGAATGCCTGAAAAAGCACCTCATCCACCAGAACTACCAATACCAGAGAAATTAACTTTGAAAATGCGTTTACATCTTTTTAGATCAAGAACAAAAGAAAACGCAAGTATTCATAGTAAAGAAATAACCAAAAAAATAAGAAGAATTGATTTTCTATTAATTATTAGTATTATTTTAATTGTTATTAGTTTATTAACTATTTCATTTGGTATATATGGCTATATTAATTTAAAAAATACTTATGAAAAAAATAAAAATAGTTTTTCAGATACTAATTATATAGATATGGAAAATTTTTGTAAAAATAAAAATTATGAAGATTGTCCAAAATATTTAAATTATATAACTGGTTTAAAATATATGGAAGATAAAAATTATATTCTTGCTAAAGAAAGTTTTAGTTCTTTAAATGATTTTTATAGTAGCACTTATTACATCAATTATATAGAAGGTGTCCAATTTATAAAAAATAAAGATATTAATTCAGCTAAAAATAGTTTTAGTAAATCTAACAATATATTAAATACGGAATATTATTTAAAATATATAAATTTAATTGATGAAATTAATAGTTCTAATTTAAATAATATAAATGATTGTTATGATTTGGAAGGTCATATTGAAGTTGATTATATAAGTAAATATATTGATGGTAAAAGATTTTATAATGAAGGCGATTTTAAAAGAAGTTCTAGTGTTTTAGAAGAAGCATCATATGTTATTGATGATGCTAAAACAATTATTTTAGAAGCTAAATATAGATATGCAAAAGAAGCTCAACTTGATGGTTTTATTGGAACAGCTTATAAACTTCTAAATGAAATTATAGATTATAAAGATGCTAAAACTATTTTAGAAAGTCCAATTTATTATGTTATTAATAACTGGAGTTATAAAAACAATAATGGCTTTTTACTAAATTTATCTTTCTATGAATCAAGTGATACTTGCTTTCATGAAGTAAAAAATGGTTTAATTGTTGGATTCAGTTATGATACAGATGCTACTATATATGAATATAAAGTAAAAAATAATATAATATATTTTAAAAATAAAGATAATGAATATATGGAAATGTATTTAATAAGAAGTTTTGCTAAAGATAAACTTATATTAGATGTTGATGGTACTATATTTGAAATGAATACAAGAGCATGATAAAATCATGTTCTTTTTGGTAAAAATATGGACTAATAAAAAAAAATTTGATACAATTATTATGAAATAGTTAGGAGAATAACATGAG